>DASWYE010000056.1:0-6686 GCA_036405115.1 Telluria sp.
AGGACGTGGATGCGACCGTCGTGTACGGCGTCAACCACGAAGTGCTCAAGTCGACCGACACCGTGATCTCGAATGCATCGTGCACCACCAACTGCCTGGCCCCGCTGGTCAAGCCGCTGAACGACGCCATTGGCCTGGAAAACGGCCTGATGACCACCGTCCACGCCTACACCAACGACCAGGTGCTGACCGACGTGATGCACGAAGACCTGCGCCGCGCCCGTTCCGCGACCCAGTCGATGATCCCGACCAAGACCGGCGCCGCCGCCGCGGTCGGCCTGGTGCTGCCGGAGCTGAATGGCAAGCTGGATGGCTACGCGATCCGCGTGCCGACCATCAACGTGTCGATCGTCGACCTGTCCTTCATCGCCAAGCGCGACACCACGGTAGAAGAAGTGAACGCGCTGATGAAATCGGCGTCGGAAGGCGCGCTCAAGGGCATCCTGACCTACAACACCGATCCGCTGGTCTCGGTGGACTTCAACCACAACCCGGCATCGTCCAACTTCGACGCCACCCTGACCAAAGTGTCGGGCCGCCTGGTCAAGGTCTCGTCCTGGTATGACAACGAGTGGGGCTTCTCCAACCGCATGCTCGATACCACGGTTGCACTGATGTCTGCGAAATAAGCAGCAACAGAAGTTCCCCAAGAAACGCCCGGCCAGTGATGGCCGGGCGTTTTTTTATGCTGGTCCCGAGTGCCTAACATCGCGCATCTGTTGCGATCTTTCTGCAATTGCCCCAGATCATGACCATTCTTCGGTGCCGCGCCGTATAAGTCGAAGGCATCGGCATATTCGATTTACGCCAATTGTGTTGTTTCTTTGTCGCTATTGACGGGCGTCAGTTGACACATCTCAATGCCAAATGGTCTTATGCAGATGTTCAAGTCGTTGCTTTACCGACAAACGGGAAACCGCCAGTCGGGCAGTTGAACATGCATTTGTTGTAAGCCTAAAAACAAAACCATATAGGCTCATTTTTATAAAAATGAATTGGAGAAACCCGAATGTATCAACGCACTAAAATTGCCGTCGCCGTGACGATGGCCCTCGGCGCCATGTCCGCGTACGCGCAGGACGCGGCCCCAGCAGCAGCACCAGCCCAAGAGATGCAGCGCGTCGAAGTGACGGGCTCGCGTATCCGCGCCATCGACCTGGAAACGGCGCAGCCGGTCCAGGTGATGAACGCTGAACAGATCCAGAAAACCGGCCTGGTCACCCTTGGCGACATCGTCAACACCCTGTCGTCGGTGGGCGCGCCGGTCTTCTCGAAGGGCGCCGTGCTGACCTCGAACCGCGAAATGGGCGGCGAATACGTCAACATGCGCAACCTGGGCGCTCAACGCGTGCTGGTGCTGGTCAACGGCAAACGCTGGACCCAGTCCGTGGCCGGTTACACCGACTTCTCGACGATTCCGGTCTCGATGGTCGAGCGCATGGAAGTCCTGAAGGATGGCGCATCGGCGATTTACGGCTCTGACGCGATTGCCGGCGTGGTCAACTTCATCCTGAAGAGGAACATGCAGGGCGGCCATGCCAGCGCATACGTCGGCCAGACCGAAAAGGGCGACGGCAAGGCGGAAGACTATTCGCTGAGCTACGGCGCAGGCGACGACAAGGCATCGCTGATGTTCGGCCTGTCGCACAGCAAGCGCGGCCCGGTATGGGCGCGCGACCGCGAGCTGACCAAGTACAGCTACGGCCCGAACCACATCTATGACGGCCTGGTTGGTGGCGTCTGGGGCCGTATCCGCCAGGTCGGCCCGACCGGCGGCTTCACCGGCTTCAACCGCGTTCTGAACCACACCGGCACCTACGACGGCGTGGGCACCGGCGCAGCTTCGCGCGATCCGAACAACTACCACAACTACACCGGTGCGGAAGAAGACCTGTACAACGCGTCGCAGGACATGCAGTTCAATGCGCCGACCCAGCTGACCACGATCTTCACCAAGGGTGCGGTCTCGCTGCCGCACGACATCCAGTTCACCAGCACGGCCATGTTCTCGCAGCGTACCGCGAGCACGACCGTGGCCGGCTATCCGGCCAGCTCGACCATGCAGTCGAAGAACCCGGTCTACATCGACAAGGACAGCTACTACAACCCTTACGGCAACCAGGTGGCCGGCGCCGGCCTGGGCCAGGACCTGTTCTTCTACCGCCGCACGATGGAAGTGCCGCGCCAGACGATCAACCGTAGCAAGACCCTGCACATCGATGCCGGCTTCGAAGGCGACTTCAGCATCGGCGCGAATGCGTGGAACTGGAGCGTGGGCGTGAACCACAATTCGGTGACCGGTTCGACCGACAGCACCGGCAACCTGAACCTGGTGACGCTGAAGAAAGCGCTGGGTCCATCGTTCATGAACGCAACCGGCCGCGTGCAGTGCGGTACTCCGGACAAGCCGATCGCATTTGCCGATTGCGTCCCGTTCGACATCCTGGGCGGCCCATCGGCATCGACCCCGGAAGCACTGAATTACGTGATGTACACCGGTCACGCGACCTACGGCTCCAAGGTGAATTCGGTGACCGCCGATATTGGCGGCGAACTGTTCCAGCTGCCAGCGGGCGCGCTGGGTATCGCTGCCGGCGTGGAGAAGCGTGAAGTGTCCGGCTACGACCGTCCGAACGTCATGGACCAGATGGCCCTGACCTCCAGCCTGGCGGGCAATTCGACTGCCGGCGATTTTGATGTCGAAGAGGCGTACGTCGAGCTGAACGTGCCGGTGCTGAAAGGCATGCGCTTTGCTGAACTGCTGAGCTTCAACCTGGCGTCGCGCTACTCGGACTACTCGAACTTCGGCGACACCACCAACTCCAAGATCAGCTTCATGTGGAAGCCGACCAAGGACATCATGGCGCGTGGTACCTTCGCTGAAGGCTTCCGTGCACCAACCGTAGGCGATACCTTCGGCGGCGGTTCGCAGTCCTTCGACACCTACCTCGACATCTGCGATTCGCAGTTCGGCCGCGCCGCGACCGACACCACGATCGCTGGCCGTTGCGCCGCTTCCGGCGTACCGGCAGGCTTCCGTCAGCGTAATGCTGCCGGTACCGCAGTCGGCGCAGGTGGCGCGCAGACCCCGTTCCCGTTCAACACCGGCGCCGGCAACGCGGACCTGCAGCCTGAAACCGCAGAAACCCGCACCCTCGGCCTGGTGTACAACCCATCGTTCGTGCCTGGCCTGAACCTGACCGTGGACTGGTTCGACATCCGTATCCAGAACCGCATCACGGGCGTCTCCGCAGCCTACATCCTGAGCCAGTGCTATGCGTCCGGCGAGCAGACGTTCTGCTCGAAGTTCAAGCGTGACCCGATCAGCGGCCAGATCACCGAACTGTCGCGCGGCAACGCCAACCTCGGTCGCGTATCGACCGAGGGTATGGACTTCGGTATCAACTACCGCATGCCGGCAACCGCGTACGGTAAATTCGGCATCCGTTCGGAGATGACCTACCTCGACTCGTACACGATCCAGTCGACCGACACGTCGACCCCGATCAACTACGCTGGCGAGTATCCGTACTATCGCGTCAAGGGCAACCTGAACCTGGACTGGTCGCTGGCCAACTGGTCGGCATCGTGGGGCACCCGTTACATGAGCCCGGCCAAGACCCAGTGCTGGACCGTGGACATCGAGTGCAACACCCCGGATGGCGAAGCATCGTTCGGCGAATATGACCGCAAGGGTTCGCAGTTGTACCACGACGTGTCGGTTGCCTATGCCTTCCCATGGCAGGGCAAGCTGATGGTCGGCGTGAACAACCTGTTCGACAAGAAGCCACGCCTGAACTACGATGCCGGCGCATCGGCATCGTCGGTCGATCCGGACGTGCCAGTGGACCGCTTCTTCTACGTGCGTTACAACCAGTCGTTCTAATCAAGTGGCCCCGCAAGGGGCTGCCTGAGGCGAACAGCTGAACAAAAAACCCGTCCGGCTCGCGCCGGGCGGGTTTTTTATTTTGGGGTTGCGTCATCCCCGCGGATGCGGGGACCCCTGCTGAGCAACAGGAAAGAAAACCCCAGCAATGAGGTACTGCCAAATTAGCAGGGGTGCCCGCGTCCGCGGGCATGACGATGTCAACCGAAGGTGGAGTGCCAGAGCGCCAGCACGTGCGCCGCATGCGCCTCGACCAGCTCCGGCTCGACGCGCGCCGCCTCGGTGCCCTGCAGGCGCGACTGGTGCTGCAGCCGGCGCATGGCGCGGTAGGCGTCGCCTACGTCGGATGCCACCTGCTCGCTGAGCAGCCCGGCCTCGGCCATCATGCGCAGCAGCTTGATGTTGCCCCAGTTGCCGGTCAGCTGAGGATATTGCGCCGCGTGCCGCAACACCAGGTACTGCACGATGAATTCGACATCGATCATGCCGCCCGCATCGTGCTTGAGGTCGAACAGCGCCGTGCGGTTCGGGTGCGCCTCGCGCATGCGCTCGCGCATCTTCAGTACTTCCTCCGCCAGCTTTGCCGGATCGCGTTCCTTGCGCAGCGTGTCGATGCGGATGCGCTCGAAGCGTTCGCCGATCTGTGCGTCGCCAGCGCAGAAGCGCGCGCGCGTCAGCGCCTGGTGCTCCCACACCCAGGCCGATTCGTGCTGGTAGCGCTCGAACGCCGCGACCGAAGACACCAGCATGCCGCTGGCGCCGTTCGGGCGCAGCGCGGTGTCGATGTCGAACAGGGTGCCGCCGGGTGTGTGGCAGGTCATCCAGGTGATGAAGCGCTGCGCCAGTTTCGCGTAGTTGGACGGCGCGTCCTGGTCGTCGTCATCGAACAGGAAGATGACGTCCAGGTCGGACACGTAGCCGAGCTCCTTGCCACCCAGCTTGCCATACGCGATCACCGCGAAGCGCGGCTGCTCGCGGTGGCGCGTGGCGATCGTTTTCCAGGCCTGGGCAATGGTGCCCTCGACGATCAGGTCCGCCAGCAGCGACAGGTGGTCGGCCAGCCGCTCGACCGTGAGTTCTCCGGCCAGGTCCTGCGCCAGCAGGCGGAACATCTGCACGTGCTGCACGTCGCGCAGCACGTCCATCTGGGCCTCGGTGTCGCCCTCGGTAACGGCAAAGCGTTCGGCCAGCTCGGCGCGCAGCGCGTCCGGGTCCGGGCCGCCGCGCGACATGCTGTCGTCCAGCAGTTCGTCCAGCAGGATCGGATGCTGCGACAGGAAGGTCGCTGCCCAGTCGCTGGCATGCATCATGCGGATCACGCGCTCGAGCGTGTGCGGGTATTCGGTCAGCAGCGCCAGGTAGGCCGAGCGGCGCGCGATCGCCTCGCAGAAGTCGAGCAGGCGGCCCAGCGTGGCCGAGCGCGAGCCGCGCCCGAGCGTGCCGGCGGTGCGCGCCACCAGCGGCAGCGCGGCGTTGACCAGCGCGGCCAGCTTGTTGCGGCTGGCCTCGGGCATGGCCTGCATGCGCGGGGTCTGCCAGGAGCCGAGCAGGCGCCTGGCACTGCCGGCCGGGTCGTCGAAGCCCAGTTCCTCCAGCCGCGCTTCCACTGCGGCGCGGTTGTCGTCGTCCGCGCCTTCGGCGTCGAAGGCCGCCGCTTCCTCGTCGCCCGCCGCGCCTGACTTGTCGCTGAACATCTCGTCGAACTGGCCTGCGACGAAGGCGCGGGTGGCAGCCAGGCGCGCGTCGAGCTGCGCCGCGTCGCCCATGCCGAGCATCAGCGCGAGCGCCTCGCGGTCGGCGGGGTTTGCCGGCATCGCATGGGTCTGGGCGTCGTCCAGGTACTGGATCCGGTGTTCCAGGTTGCGCAGGAAGGTGTAGGCGGCCAGCAGTTCGTCCACCACGCCCTGGGCCAGCAGGCCCTTCTCGGCCACCGCGCGCAGCGTGGCGCGGGTCGAGCGGTCGCGCAGGGCGGGATCGCGCCCGCCCCGGATCAGCTGGAATACCTGGGCCAGGAATTCGATCTCGCGGATGCCGCCGCGCCCCAGCTTGACGTTGTTGCTGCGTTCCGGATGCAGCCGCTCCTGGCGATTGACCTCGGCGCGGATCTGCGCGTGCATGGTGCGGATCGCCTCGATCACGCCAAAGTCCAGGTAGCGCCTGTATACAAAGGGGTGCACGATCGCGTCCAGCTGGGCGATGTCGGCTTCCAGCCCGGTCACCGCACGCGCCTTGACCCAGGCGTAGCGTTCCCACTCGCGGCCCTGGCGGATCAGGTATTCCTCCACCATCGCCAGGCTGGCCACCAGCGGGCCGGACTTGCCGTTGGGGCGCAGCGCCATGTCGACCCGGAACACGAAGCCGTCCTCGATCACCTCCGACAGGGCGGCGATCAAGCGCTTGCCGGTGCGCGCGAAGAACTCGTGGTTGGACAGCTGGCGCTGGCCGGGAGCGCCGACCACGGTGTCGCCGTCCTCCGGATAGACGAAGATCAGGTCGATGTCGGACGAGACATTCAGTTCGCCGCCGCCATGCTTGCCCATCGCGACCACGATCATTTGCTGCGCCCGCCCGGATTCGGCGCCGGTCGGAACACCGTGCGCCGCGGTCATCTCTTCCATCAGCGCTGCGAGCTGGGTGCGCACCGCAAAGTCGGCGAAGCGGGTCATCGCCGTGACCACCTCGGCCAGGTCGGCCTGGCCTGCGAGGTCGCGCCGGATGATGGTGGCCACCAACAGGTTGCGCAGGCGCCGCATGGCGCGCGGCAGCGGCAGCCCGGCCCCCGCCTCGCGCGCCAGCGCCG
>DASWYE010000057.1:0-13692 GCA_036405115.1 Telluria sp.
CGAGCACGAAAAGGCCATCAAGTCCGCGATCTTCCCGGGCATCCAGGGCGGTCCGCTGATGCACGTGATCGCCGGTAAAGCGGTCGCCTTCAAGGAAGCGCTGTCGCCGGAATTCAAGGCCTACCAGCAGCAGGTCGTCAAGAACGCCAAGGCGCTGGCCGACACGCTGATCGCGCGCGGCCTGCGCATCGTATCGGGCCGCACCGAGTCGCACGTGATGCTGGTCGACCTGCGCGCCAAGAACCTGACCGGCAAGGAAGCGGAAGCGATCCTGGGCCAGGCGCACATGACCTGCAACAAGAACGGCATCCCGAACGACCCGCAGAAGCCGTTCGTGACGTCGGGCATCCGCCTGGGCAGCCCGGCCTTCACGACCCGCGGCTTCAAGGAAGAGGACGCGACCACGGTCGGCAACCTGATCGCCGATGTGCTGGACAACCCGCACGACGCAGCGACGATCGAGCGCGTGAAGGCCGAAGTCAAGAAGCTGACCGACAAGTACCCGGTGTACGCTTCCTGAGTTAGAGAAAAGGCCCGGCGATGAAGTGTCCATTCTGTCACCACGACGACACCCAGGTACTCGAAACCCGGGTGCAGGAGGACGTGGACGCGATTCGCCGGCGCCGCCGCTGCGGCAAATGCGATAAACGGTTTACCACGTTCGAGCGGGTCGAGCTGTCGATGCCGATCGTGGTCAAGAAGAACGGCATGCGCACCGAGTACGCATCGGCCAAGCTGCGCGGCAGCCTGATGCTGGCGCTGCGCAAGCGTCCCGTGCCCGCCGACGCGATCGACATGGCGATCGCCGCCATCGAGGAAAAGCTGCTGACCAGCGGCCAGCGCGAGGTGGACTCCGGCTTCATCGGCGAGCTGGTAATGCAGGAGCTGAAGCGCCTCGACAAGGTGGCCTACATCCGCTTCGCCTCGGTCTACAAGAATTTCGAAGACCTGAACGAATTCCAGGAAGCCATCGCCGAAGTCGGCGCCGACGGCAAGCCCCGCAAGTAGTACGCCGCGTCGTCCCCGCGCACGCGGGGACCCATGCTGAGCCTGCTTCAGCGAAAGCGCGACAACACCCGGCCGCTTTCTATCCGCGCACACGGTTGAGCCAACTCAGGCTCGCCAAACCCCTCACCGCTACCTTTGCAGTGCGTCCAGGCGGGCGCATTTGCGGAGGGGGGCATGCGCTGCGGCGGCTATTCACTGATCGAGGTCCTGGTTGCGATGTTCGTGCTCGCAACCGGTGTCCTCGGCGCGGCCGCCACCCAGGCCGTGGCGCTGCGCATGCGCCATGATTCCGACCTGATGACGGCCGCCGTGCGGCTCGGCGCCACGCTGGGCGAGCGCCTGAACGCCAATCCGTCCGCCGCCGGCGCCTACCTGTTCGAATTCGACGCAGGCGATGGCGGCCAGCCGCCGGCGCCACCCGCGCAGTGTTTCGGCGCCGCCGGCTGTGATCCGGAACAGCTCGCGGCCTTCGACGTCCACGACATATCGCGTGCGCTGGCGGCTTCCTTCCCTGGTGGCCGCGTAAAGGTGTGCCGCGACGCCCAGCCGTGGGACGCATCGCGCAAGTCCCTGCGCTGGGACTGCGACGCGAGCGGCGGCGCGCCCATTGTCGTCAAGATCGGCTGGCACGAACGCGCCAGCGCCGGGGACTTGCGTGAGGATGACGCGCCGCGTGTGGCGCTGCCGCTCATCTGGGGCGGACCATGACGCGCCTGCACGCGCGCCGCGGCTGGGTGCTGGCCGAACTGCTGGTGTCGATGGCGGTAGGGCTGGTGGTGTCCTTGTTCGGGGCCTCCCTGCTGGTGGCATCGAATGCCAGCTACCTCGCCCAGGACGATATCGCCACCGTGGAAGATGCCGGCCGCTTCGCCCTCGAAGCGCTGGGCCGGGCGGTGCGCCAGGGTTCGTACGTCGACTGGGACCAGTTCGTGGACGATGCGAGCACGGCCCCGGCGCCGGTGGCGGGCCTGGATGCGCGCTGGCTGTCCGGTGCGACGCCGGCACTCGGCGACCCGCGTGAGGGCGCCATCAACGGCAGCGACGTGCTGGCCCTGCGTTTCGCCGCCAGCGCGGACGGCAGCGTGCTCAATTGCGCAGGCTTCCCGGTCACCGATGATGTGCGCGGCTGGAGCATCTTCTATGTGGCGAGGGGCGCTGACGGCACCGCCGAACTGCGCTGCAAATACCGCGGCCCGAACGCGTGGCGCGCGGAGGCGATCGTACGCGGGGTCGATACCATGCAGGTGCTGTATGGCGTGGACACCGACAGCCCTGCCGACGGCCGGCCGAACAGCTACGAGAGTGCCTCCGCGATCAATGCGCGCGACGCGGCCCTTGTGCTCGCGGGCGCGGACCAGGCCGCGCGCGCCCGTGACTTCAATCGCAAGACCAACTGGAAGCGCGTATGCGCAATACGGGTCAGCCTGCTGCTGCATGGCGCGAGGCCGGCGCAGGCAGGAAGCGCAGCGGCCGCATACAATTTGTTTGGCACCGGCTATGACGGTGGCGACGCCGATCCCGGCACGGTCATCGACCCTTCTGCATGGCCGAGGGAGGTACGCAATCGCGAGCGGCGCATGTTCGCGGCAACTTTCCTGTTGCGGAACAGGCCGGTATGAGCTGCGCGTGGGGATGCCGGCTGCGCCAGGACGGCGCCGCGCTGGCGGTGACGCTGTTCCTGGTGGTGGCAGTGCTGGCGATCGGCATTGCGGCCGCACAGGCGGCGCTGTCGGCGGAAAAGCAGGCGCGTTCGGAGCGCGACCGGCAAGTGGCGCTGCTGGCCGCCGAGGCCGCACTGCGCGATGCGGAGCGTGACATCGAGGGCGGTGCGACTCCTGCCCGCACGGTACTGTTCGCCCCTGGCAGCACGACAGGATTCGTGGCTGGTTGCGGACGCCGCGAGCAGCCCAACGCCGGCTTGTGCATGCGGACCAGTCCCGTTCCGGCCTGGCAGTCGGTGGACCTGGCCGCAACCGGCGAGGAGGCGAGGGCAGTCGCTTACGGCGCCTTCACCGGCGCGGTGATGGCCACCGGCGGCGGCGCGGCGCCGTCCCGGCCACCCCGGTATATCATCGAAGCGCTGCCGGTGCGGCGCGCGGGTGAGGATGCTTCGGCCCCGATGCCGAATGTGTACCGCATCACGGCAATGGGATTTGGCGCCCGCGCGTCGACCCGGGTAGTGCTGCAGAGCGTCTACCGCAAGGTGGCGCCATGAAAGGCCGTGCCTTGCTTGGAGCGGTCATGTGCGCGGCGGCCACCGTGGGCGCTGCGCCGCCATTGCAGGTGCCGGACGACCTGCCCGGCGCACCGGGCAGGCAGGTGCCGCCGAACGTGCTGCTGGCGCTTTCGCTCACTTATCACGATGCGGCGGCGGCCTATTCCGCACCCTATGACGCCGCGCTGGATTATGCAGGCTACTTCAATCCGCGCATGTGCTACACCTATCCGGCCGCCAGCGGACGGGTGGGGCAGGGAGATCCCGACCTGTCCAGTGAACGGGGCTATTTTTCGGCAAGCGCACGAGCCGACTCGCATCACCGGTGCAGCGCCGGGTTCAGCGGCAATTTCCTCAACTGGGCATCGGCTTCGCGGCTGGATTTGCTGCGCCTGGGACTGACCGGCGGCGACCGCTTCATCGACACACCGGGCCGCACCGTCCTCCAGCGCGCGGTCCTGCCGCAGGGGCCGCCAAATGTGGACTTCTATGCCAACCCGGCCTACTTCCCGCGCAAGACGGTCGCGGATGCCGCCGGGTTGACGCCGTTCGGCGAAGGCGAGCTGCACGTCGTCTCCTGCCGCGACCGGATTCTCTTCAGTCGCACGGCCAAGGGCAAGCGCTGTGATGCGCCGCGGCGCGGCAAGACCGGCCGCCTGCTGGTTTCCGACAAGCGGCTGGGCGAATTTGCGGCCCGGGTACGGGTATGCGACGAGCTGGACGCGGCCGATCGTCCCGGCCTGTGCCGCAAGCGCGGCGGGAACGCGAAGCCCGAAGGCGCGTTGCAGGAGATAGCGCCGCTGGCGCGCGTCGGCGTGATGTCCTACCTGACCGGGCGCGGCGTCGAGGACCGCAACCTGTATGGCGGCGTGCTGCGCGCGCCGCTCAAGCCGCTGGACTCCGAATGGGTGGCCGCCAGCGGCGTGCTGGAGCGCGATCCGGACCGTGCGGGCACGCCCGCAAGCGGGACGATCAACACGATCAACCGGACCGGGCGCGATGGCGTCTACAAAGCCTATGCACCGACGGCGGAGCTGTATTACGAGGCGCTGCGCTACCTGCAGGGACGTGCGGTCGAGGTACAGGGCGGTAGCGACGGCCAGTTGCCCGTATTCGCGGCCTGGCCGGATCCCTTGCTGGCGCGATGCCAGCGCAACGCCATCGCGGTGGTCGCACGGCCCCATGGCGACGAGGACCGCTACCTCCCGGGCAACTGGGTCACCTCCTATCTCGACCGCGGGCGCCCGGCCGACGGGTTCGCGCCAGGAGAACCACTCAATATCATGGCATGGACCGATCGCGCCGGACTCGATGGCGGTGTGCGCAACCTCGCCCGCACCGGCATCGGGCCGGGCGGTACAGGCTCCACCTACCTGGCTGGCGCCGCACTCTGGGCGGCTACCCAACCAATCCGGGCCGGCCTGGACACGCGGGTGGAAACCCTCGCGCTGCAAACCTCAGCCGCACCGGGCGGCCCGAATCCGCTCGCGCTGGCGGCCGGCGCCACATTCTTCGACGGCTCGGATGCTGCACGACTGGGCGAGGCTGCAGCCCGGATGTTACGCCGCGCGGTATTGGCTCCGGGCGCAGTGGGCAGCTCCGCCACGGCATCGACGACTGCCGGCGGCGCGGCTTTCGTGCTGTTGGCCACTTACGATCGCGCGACGTGGTCCGGCGACCTGTCCAGGTATGAGCTGACCGAGGGGCGACCGTCATCGGCGGCGTCTTGGAGCGCTGCCGCGCAGCTACCCGCACCTGCAGCGCGCCAGATATTCACGACGCAGCAGGGCCGCGACGGCAGGACCAGCACGGTGCCGTTCCAGCCAGGCGCGATGGATGGCCTCAAAGCCGGCCTGGTCCGATACCTGCGCGGCGAGCGCAGCGAGGAGGGGAAATCGATGCGCGTCCGGGCCAGCGCGCTGGGCGACATTGTGCGCTCCACCCCACTGGTGGTCGGTGCGCCTGCTACCAATGTACAGGGCGAGGGATACGCGGAGTTCCGGCTCAGCCATGCCGGACGCCGGCCGCTGGCTTACGTGGGCGCCAACGACGGCATGCTGCATGCATTCGACCTGCAGACCGGCGCCGAACGCCTGGCCTACATTCCGCGCGCGCTGCTCCCTGCGCTGCCGGAACTGGCGCGTCCCGACTACGTTCACCGGGCGTGGCTCGATGCGAGCCCCGGGGCGGGCGAAGCACATACCGGTACCGGCTGGCGCACCGTGCTGGCATCCGGCTATGGCATGGGCGCGAAAGGCGTGTTCGCGATCGACATCACGCGCCCGGATGGGTTTGCATCGGGCGATGGCGAGTTATGGCAGTTCTCCGCGGCCGACGACCAAAAGATGGGTCACGTGCTCCACGCGCCGCTCATCGCCAAGCTCAGGACCGGCACCAGGAATGGCATTCCGAGCTACCGCTACTTCGCGCTTGTGAGCAGCGGGCTGAATAACTATGGTGCCGCGGGTCCGGCCGACGCAGCGCTATTCCTGCTGGCGCTCGACAAGCCGCAGCGCGAACCATGGCGCATCAATGTCAATTACTACCGCTTCGATGCACCCGCCACGGAGCGCGGCGCGGCGAATGCGCTCGGTCCGCCGATGGTCGTTCTTGCCGCAGACGGCAGCGTGGGCTACGCCTATGCCGGTGACCTGCAGGGGCGCCTGTGGCGCTTCGATTTCACCACGAGTGCGCCGTGGCGAAACGCTGCCAGCGCGCTGTTCAGTGCACGCGATGGCAGCGGCATTCCGCAGCCGATCAGTTCTGCTCCGCGAGTTGTGCACGCACCCGGAGGCGGACACCTCGTGCTGTTCGGCACCGGCCGCATGCTGGAGGACCGCGATGCGCTGGCGGCGCAAAACGGCGCCCAGTCGCTCTACGCCGTGCACGACAGCCTGGCTGAAGGTGGTGGCGCCGTCGGCTCGCGCGATCGGCTTGTGGCGCGCCGCCTCGAACGCGAGGGAGGCGGGTTCCGCATCAGCGGCGCGCCAATCGATTACACCGTGCACAAAGGCTGGTATTTCGACTTCGCCGATTCGGCCCGGACCGGTGAGCGGGTGATCGCCAGCCTGTTCGTCGACGCCGGCGTGCTGGTCGCCACCTCGTCGCTGCCCGCCGCCGACCAGTGCAGCGCGCCGGCCACCCGCACCTACGTGCTGTCGGCGCTGGACGGGTTGGCGCACGGCGGCTCCGGTGCGCAGGCGGAGGCAGTGGTCACTGGCGAGACTACCAGCAACAGCACGCCGGTGCCGCCGCTGCTGCTGCTCACCGCCACCACAAGCGGCGCGAGCGACGGGTCCGGACGGGCCGAAACGGTGCGGCGCTATTCCTTCATTCCGGTGGCGCCGGGCGGGACGGTGCCGCCGCCAGTCAGCATTGCATTGCCCGGCAAGCGCCTGAGCTGGCGCGAAATCACCAACTGGCAGGAGCTGCACGACGCGGCGGCCAGGTAGAGGAGAACACAGTGAAGAACGGATTCACCCTGGCCGAGCTGCTGGCGGCGCTGGCGGTCCTCGGCATCGTGCTGGCCATCGCGGTGCCGAACTATTCGGAATTCGCGGTGCGGTCACGGCGCACCGAGGCGCGCGTGGCACTGGTCGAGACCATGCAACAGCAGGAGCGCTACTACACCCGGCACAACTCCTATGCGGCCTTTTCCGCCGACGCGCCGCAACCGCCGTTCCGCTGGTGGACCGGTCCGTCGGCCGCACGGAGCGCGTACGAAATGGTGGCCGCACCATGCCAGGGACTGGCGCTTTCCGAATGCGTGGAGCTGCGCGCCATTCCGGGCAGTCCGAACGTCGATCCGCTATTCGTGGATGCAAGGTGCGGTGCACTCTACCTGCGCAGCGACGGCAGCCGTGGCGCCGAGGGCGAAGGAAAGGAGTGCTGGCCATGAAGCGTCAACGCGGATTCACGCTCACGGAGCTGATGGCGGCCGGCGCGATCATGCTGGTGCTGGCGGCCGCGGCGGCGCCGAACTTCGCGAGCCTGCTCGATACGCTGGCGCTGCGCACCGCCACCGACGAGCTGTTTGCGGCCGTCCAGCACACGCGTGCGCAGGCGCTGGCGCGCAATACGCGCGTACTGCTGGCGCCGCTGGGCGAGGATGGCGACTGGGCCGACGGCTGGGCGGTATTCATCGACAGGGACGATGACCGGCGCCCCGGCGAAGGCGACGAAATCATCCTGCGGCGCGGGCCGCTCAAGCCCGGGATCTTGGCGAGGGCGACTTTCTCGACACAACCAAGTCCACCCTATCTTGCATATAATGGCAGCGGACGCGCCTGTTCGGCGACCAACAGCATGGTCGCGCGCTTCGGAACCCTGACGCTGGAGCAGGGCGAGGCAATACGGCGTATCAGAATCAGCATGCTGGGGCGGGCGCGGGTGTGCAACCCGTCGTACGACGACAGCTGCGGCGACAGCGACGCACCCTGAAGGAAGGCCAGAACACCATAGTGCAGATCATCGACGATATCGATGGCATGCGCCTCGCGCTCGAGTGGGCACGCAAGGGCATGTACATCACCACTCCCAACCCGCGCGTGGGCTGCGTGATCGTGCGCGACGGCCAGGTGATCGGTGCGGGGAGCACACAGCCGGCTGGCCAGGCTCATGCCGAGATCATGGCCCTGCGAGACGCGCAGGTGCGCGGCAACGACGTCACAGGAGCCACCGCCTACGTCACCCTGGAACCCTGCAGCCACCACGGGCGCACCCCGCCATGCTCGGACGCGCTGGTCCGCGCCGGCCTTGGCCGCGTCGTGGCCGCGCTGGGCGACCCGAATCCGCTGGTTTCCGGCCGTGGCATGGCCCAGTTGCGCGCAGCGGGGATCCAGACCGCGACTGGCGTGCTGGCGGACGAAGCGCACGAGTTGAACATCGGCTTCTTCAAGCGCATGCGCACCGGGTTGCCGTGGGTGCGGCTGAAGATCGCCGCCAGCCTGGATGGCACCACGGCGCTGCGCAATGGCGTCAGCCAGTGGATCACCGGGCCGGAAGCGCGCGCGGACGGCCATGCCTGGCGCGCGCGCGCCTGCGCGATCCTGACCGGCATCGGCACCGTGAAGGAAGACGATCCGCAAATGACCGTGCGGGCGGTGGACACGCCGCGCCAGCCGCTGCGCGTGGTGGTCGACAGCAAGCTCGAAATCGACATGGCGGCCCGCGTGCTGCAGGGTGCGCCGACGCTGCTGGCCTGCGCCGCACCGAACCCGGAAAAGGAAGCGTTGTTGCGCGCCGCCGGGCATGACGTGGTCTGCCTGCCCAACCCGAACGGGAAGGTTGACCTTCCCGCGCTCATGCGCGAACTGGGCCGGCGCGAGATCAACGAGCTGCACGTGGAAGCAGGGTACAAGCTGAATGGCTCGCTGATTCGCGAGCGCTGCGTCGACGAGCTACTGGTGTATGTGGCGCCATCGCTGGTCGGCGAGGGCCACGGCATGTTCGCGCTGCCTTCGCTGTCGACGCTGGAGGACCGCCAGCAGCTCGCCTTCCACGATATTTCGCAGGTCGGCAGCGACCTGCGCATCCTCGCAAGATTCAATCACTGACAGGACAAGCATGTTTACCGGTATCGTTGCCGCAGTCGGCAAAATCAACTCCGTCACTCCACTGGAAGCCGGCCCCGACGCCGGCGTGCGGCTCGACGTGCATGCGGGCGGCCTGCCGCTGGGCGACGTAGCATTGGGCGATTCGATTGCCATGAACGGCGCGTGCATGACGGTGGTCGCGAAGACGGCGGACAGCTTCACGGTCGACGTCTCGCGTGAAAGCCTGAATTGCACCGCCGGGCTGGATGCACCGGGCGAGGTCAACCTGGAAAAGGCGCTGACGCTCAATGAGCGCCTCGGTGGACACCTGGTGTCCGGGCATGTGGATGGGATCGGCCATGTGCACCGATTCGAGCAGGTCGGGGAATCGTGGCTGCTGATGATCGATGCGCCGCGCAGCCTGGCGCGCTACCTGGCTTACAAGGGCTCGGTGGTGGTGAACGGGGTGTCGCTGACCGTGAACAAGGTTGAGGATGTGGACGGGGGCGTTTGCCGCTTCTCGATCAACCTGATCCCGCACACGATCGAGGTGACCACGCTGCGCCATCTCAAGCCGGGCGCGCGGGTCAACCTGGAGATCGACCTGATTGCCCGTTATGTGGAGCGCATGCTGTCGCTGGAAAAGACCACCTGACCGGGACGCTCGCGCGTCATGCCCGCGACCGCGGGAACCCATGCTGAATCAGACCAGGAGCAGGCATTCATGCTGCCCGTTTCGCGCACTCGGCAGGGGCCCCGCGTGCGCCGGGATGACGGGCTGTCAGTTGCTGGTGGTGGCTGCTGCTGCTGCTGCGGTCGTTGCTGTCGCGGCGGCGGCTCTTTCCTTCTCCGGATATAGCACGACCTGCACGTAGTTGGCGGTGTTGAAGTACTGCTTGGCAGCCGCCTGTATTTGCGCGGGCGTCAGCGCCTTCACCATCTGCTCGTACTTCAGCACCGAGTGCATGGAGGTCCCCTTGAGCAGGGCGTTCTGGATGATCCCGAGCCAGTAGCCGTTCTCGCGCATTGCCTTGGTGTGGTTGGTCAGCCAGTTCTGCCTGACCTTGTCCAGGTCGGCCGGGTCGGGGCCTTTTTCCTTCAGCGTACGGATCTCGTCCATGGTGGCGGCGATGACCTTGTCCACGTTCTCCGGGCCGGTCGGCAGGGTGGCGCCGATCAGGTAGTTGGGGTAGGGGATGCGGTCGATCGATCCAGACACGCCGCCGCCGTAGATCAGGCCAAGCTTCTCGCGCAGCACATCGTTGATGCGCAGGTTCATCACTTCCAGCATGGCGCCAAAGCGCATCTTCTCCTCCTCGGAGTACGCCGTGGTGCCGGTGAAATTGAGCGAGACAATGCTCTTCTGTTCCTTGCCGGCGTAAACCGCCTTCTTCACCACCCCCTTCACGGGGCGCACGTTCACGTCGCGGTACATCAGCGGGATGTCCGGCACCGGCAGGCTGCCGAGGTAGGTCGCCAGCATCGGCTTGAGCGCCTCGGGATCGAAGCTGCCCACGAACACGAAGGTCATGCCCTTGGCGCTGCCGAAGCGCTGCTTGTACAGTTCCAGGCTGCGGTCCAGGCTGACCTTGTCGAAGTCGGCCGGGCGCGGCGTCATCGACACGCGCGGATGGCCGTTGAACAGGGTGGTGTACAGCTCGTCCCGGAATACCGACTCGGGGCGCGAAATGGCGTTGCGCGCCAGTTCGCGCTGTTTGCCGATGAAGGATTTGTACAGGTCCTCGTCGCGGCGCACGCTGGTGAATTTCAGGTGCACCAGCTGCAGCATGGTTTCGATGTCGGTGCTGCCGGCGCTGGCGCTGATGTTGTCGGTGAAGTTGGTGAGCGCGAAGTTGGCGCCAGCCGCCTTCCCGGCGAGGATCTTGTTCAGCTCCACCGGCGAGTGCCCGTTCACGCCCATGGTCGCGGCAATCGCATTCGCATAGCGCGCGTTGAGGATGTCGGCGTCGTCGACCAGCGACTGGCCGCCGAAGCGGGCAGCCGCCATCAGCACCTGGTCGTTGCGGAAATCGGTCGGCTTGAGGATCACCTTCACGCCGTTCGACAGCGTGAGCGTGGAAATGCCGAGGCTGGCGTCATGCGTTTCCGAGACGATGCGGCCGGCTTCCGGCAGCTTCTCCATGATCGATTCGGCCACCGCCTGCTCCTTGCGGGCCGTGACCTCCAGGCCCTCGGCCCTGGTGGCGGCGGCCAGCAGCGCGTCCGGCGACGGAATCGGGATGTCCTGCTTGTCCGATCCCATGTAGACCACCAGCTTTCGGGCGCGCTCGGGGATGGTGTCGCGCGCGTAGCGGTTCATCTCTTCCAGCGTGATGGTCGGCATCAGCTCGCGCACATAGGCGTATTCGTTCACCACGCCGGGGATAGGCTCGCGGTCGAGGAAGTTGCGGATGTATTCGGCCGCATAGCGGTGCGAATCGGTTTTCTCGCGTTCGGCGTATTCACGCTCGAGGTTGCGCATCACGTTCTTTTTGGCGCGCTCGAGTTCCGCTTCCGAGAAGCCCAGCTGGCGCGCGCGCTCGTTCTCCTGCACCAGGGTGTCGATCGCAGGCAGGACGCCGCCGCGGCCCAGCACGGCCGCGGAGCTGAACGACTTGTAGCCGCGCACCAGGCCGCTCATCGCGCTGCCGCCGCCGACGAACGGTGGTTCCGGTTGCTGCGCCAGTTCCTGCAGGCGGGTGTTGAGCATGATCGAGAAAAGGGTTTCCACCATCCCTTGGCGGAACTCGCGGAAGGTGCCATCCTCGCGGTCTTCCTGCACCGGGTAGCGGATATAGACCGAGTTGGAATTGGCTTCCTTGTCGGTGATGACCAGGCCTTCGGACTTCTGCAGCGGCGTGATGGATGCGGATAGTCGCGGGCGCGGGTTGGCCGGGTTTTTCAGCTTCCCGAAGTGGGCCCGGATCAGGCGCTCTGCTTCGGCCGGGTCGATGTCGCCCACCGCGACCACTGCCATCAGGTCGGGCCGGTACCAGTCGCGGTAGAAGCGGCGCAGGGCATCGTGCTTGAAAGTCCTGAGCACGTCTTCCTTGCCGATCGGGAGCCGCTCGGCGTAGCGCGAGCCGTTGAAGATCTTCGGCAGCAGCACCTTGTTCATGCGGTCCGATGCGCCTTTGCCCAGGCGCGCCTCTTCCAGCACGATGCCGCGCTCGTTGTCGATGTCCTCGGCCTTGAAGCTAACGCCGTGCGCCCAGTCCTCCAGCACGGTGAAGCCTTTTTCAATGTTCTCGCGGTGCTCGGTCGGTATCGGGAGGATGTAGACCGTCTCGTCGAAGCTGGTGTACGCATTCAGGTCGGCGCCGAATTGCACCCCGATCGACTGCAGGTAGGACACCAGCTCGTGCTTCCTGAAATGGGTCGAGCCGTTGAATGCCATGTGCTCGACGAAGTGGGCGAGGCCGAGCTGGTCGTCGTCTTCCAGCACCGAGCCGGCGCGCACGACCAGGCGCAGCTCGAGCTTCTTCTCGGGCTTGCCGTTCTTCTGGATGTAGTAGGTCAGGCCGTTGTCGAGCTTTCCGACTTTTACCTGGGGGCCGACCGGGATCGGCTGGTCGAGCTGGATGCCTGCGTGCGCGGCCAGGGTGGTGGCCAGGAGAAGGGCGCTGAGTACAGCGGATCGCACTAGTCGTTTTGTCATCGGGGGTAAAAACCTTTGGCAGTCGCGGAATGGAGCGAGTCGATTCTACTCCTAAGGCGGGTTTCCGTTGGGACTGCTGTCGGATCGTGATCAAATGAGCAGGAAGCGGTCCAATCCGATAAAATAGCGGATTACGCACTACCGCCGTCATCCAAGGAATCCGCCCATGTCCATCTCCACCACCCAGGAAATCGTCGAAGAACTGCGCGCAGGGCGCATGGTGATCCTGGTCGACGAGGAGGACCGCGAGAACGAGGGCGACCTGGTGCTGGCGGCGGATTTCGTCACGCCCGAGGCGATCAACTTCATGGTCAAGCATGCGCGCGGCCTGGTCTGCCTGACGCTGACCGCCGAGCGGGTCGAGCAGCTCAACCTGGGCATGATGGCGGCGCGGAACGGCACGTCGTTCGGCACCAACTTCACCGTCTCGATCGAGGCGGCCGAAGGCGTGACTACCGGAATTTCCGCGGCGGACCGCGCGCGCACCATCCAGGTGGCCGTCGCCAAGGGCGCCACGCCGAACGACATCGTCCAGCCGGGCCACATCTTCCCGCTCAAGGCGCAGCCGGGCGGGGTGCTGATGCGCGCCGGGCACACCGAAGCCGGTTGCGACCTGACCGCCATGGCCGGCCTGACCCCGGCCTCGGTCATCTGCGAAATCATGAAGGACGACGGCACCATGGCGCGCCTGCCGGACCTGCTGGAATTTGCAAAAGAACACAAGCTCAAGATCGGCACCATCGCGGACCTGATCCACTACCGCAGCCAGACCGAAAGCCTGGTCGAACGGGTCGCCGAGCGCGAGCTGCGCACCCAGGCCGGCACCTTCCGCCTGATCGCCTACCGCGACAAGCCGAGCGCCAGCGCCCACCTGGCGCTGGTCCACGGCGACATCAGCGCCGATGCCGAGACCCTGGTGCGGGTGCACCAGCCGGTGTCGGTGCTGGACTTGCTGGAGTCGCAGGTTACCACCCACTCGTGGAGCGTGCAGGCGGCCATGGAAGCGGTGCAGAAGGCCGAGCGCGGTGTGATCGTGCTGCTCAACTGCGGCGAAAGCGCGGCCGAGCTGTTCGCGCAGTTCGAAGCGCTGGGCAAGCCGGCCTCGCGTCCTGCCGGGCGCGCCGCCAGCATGGACCTGCGCAGCTATGGCATCGGCGCCCAGGTGCTGCGCGACCTTGGCGTGCGCAAGATGAAGCTGATGGCCAATCCGCGCAAGATGCCGTCCATGACCGGCTTCGACCTCGAAGTGACCGGCTACCTGGACCAGCCGCAAGCCT
>DASWYE010000058.1:0-4793 GCA_036405115.1 Telluria sp.
GATGCTCTGTTCGGTCGCCTTCATCAGCAGGCGCGCCGATTCCACAGCCTTCATCAGCGCGTTGATGCGGGTAACGCTGCTGGACAGCGCGTCGTACTCCTTGCGCAGGTCGACCATGATCTTGTCGCTCTTGGCCTCCAGCTCGGCACGCGCGCGGTTCGCGTTGGCGCGCGCCTGGCGCGTGCTGGCGTTGATCGCGCCACCCGAGTACAGCGGCACCGTCAGCTGGAAGCCGACACTCTTGGTCTCGGTTTCCTGGCCCAGCGTCGTGATCGAGTCGGAATCGTTCTTCGACATGTTGGCGATGAAGTCGAGGCGCGGCACGTGGCCGGCACGCGCCTTGTTCACTTCCTCGCGCGCGACCTGGATGTTGTGTTCCTGCGCCACCAGCTCCGGGTTCTTCACCAGGGCGATCGCCTTCCAGTCCTCGTACGACATCATGTCTGCCGCGCGCACGCGGAAGTCCTCGCGCAACCGGTCCAGCGAGGTCACTGGCTGGCCCACGATGCCCGACAGCGTCACCAGCGAGGCGCGCTGCAGGTCCTGGATCTCGAGCAGCCGCGCTTCGGCCATATCCAGCTTGGCGCGGGTTTCCAGCTGGTCGGTCACGGTGCCCTCGCCCGCCTTGTACAGGCGGTCGTTGACCTGCTGCTGCTCGGCCAGCATGTCGCGCTGGGCGCGGGCGAGCGCCAGCTGGTCTTCGGCGAAGATGGCTTCGATATATGCCGATACCACGCGCACGATCAGGTTCTGGCGCGCCGCGTCGAGCATCGCCTCGCTGGCCTTGGCCTGCTGCACGCCCTGGCGGTAGCGCGCCACCGCATCCAGGTTGAAGATCGACTGGCGCAGCGAGATGCTGCCCGCCTTGCTCATGTACTCCCGGTGCGACTTCGACAACCGGGTTTCAATGTCGCTTTTGCTATCCTGGACAGTGTAGGAACCGCTCAGGCTCGGCAGCAGGTAGGAGCGGCCAATAATCCGGTTCTCCTGCCCTGCTTCGTTGCCATGGATGGCCATGCGGTAGCTGGGATCGTTCTGCAGCGCCGCCTGGTACGCCTCCTCGAGCGAAATCGCGGAGGCGTTACCGTGGACCAGCGCGGCGGCTGCAACCGCCGCCGCGAGCATGCGGCGCGCCACTGGCGGACGGCTAAGTCGGTTCGCCATGGTTACTCCTCGGTCAGCGAAACGGTCGCACGGTCGAACAGCGGCTTGAGCAGGTAGTTCATCATCGTGCGCTCACCCGTCTTCACGAACAGTTCAACCGGCATGCCGGGGCGGACCTGGAGCTTGCGGTCAGCCAGCTTCTTCAGGCCTTCGGGCGTGACGCGTACTTTGACATCGTAGTACGGTGCGCCGGTCTTCGGATCGGTCAGGCGGTCGGCCGACACCGTGGTGACTTCACCCGGGATGTGCGGCGTGGTGCTCTGGTTGAATGCCGAGAAGATCAGGTCCACCGGCAGGCCCGGATGCACCTTGTCCACCAGGTTGATCGGCAACTGGCCTTCCACGATGAGGGCATCGGCAGCAGGCACCACGTCCATCATGCGGAAGCCCGGCGACACCACGCCGCCGCGCGTGAATACTTCAAGATCCATCACGATGCCGTCCACCGGCGCCTTCACCTCGACATTCGCCAGCGCGTAGTCTTCCGCGCTCATGCGGCCGGCCAGCGCGTTCGCTTCCTTTTGCACGTCCGCGAGCTGGGCCCGCACCTGCGCCTGGAACTCCTGCATGCGCTGCGAGCGGCGCATGGCCAGCTCCGCAATCTGGCGTTGGGCGCGGCCGATGTTGCCGATCTCCTCGGACGACGCGCCGCTCAGCTGCGAATAGGTGCGCTCCAGGTCGAGCTGGCGCGCGCGCGGCACGTAGCCGTCCTTGGCCAGTTCGCGGATGTTGTCCAGCTGCTCCTTGAGGATGGCCAGCTGCTCCTTCTTGGTCGTTCGCGACGCCTGCATGCCTTCGATCTGCATCTTCAGGCCGGCCACGTTCTCGTCGAGGGCGGACAGCTCCATGCGCAGCGCATCCTTGCGTGATGCGAACAGCTGCTTTTGCAGCGCCATGTTCTCAATCACGCGTGGGTCATTCTTGTACGGCTGCAGCTCGGGCGGGAACGGCACGCTGGCCATGCCGTCACGCTCGGCGATCAGGCGTGCCTCGGCCGCGCGGGCGGCGAAGTACTGCGCGCTGGTCACGTCCGACTGCGCCTTGGCCTGCACGCTGTTCATGCGCACCAGTACCTGGCCTGCCTTCACGCGGTCGCCCTCCTTCACCAGGATGTCGTCCACGGTGCCGCCGGTCAGGTGCTGCACCTGCTTGCGGTTGCTTTCCTTGGCCACCATGCCGCTCATCGGCACGCCCTTGTCCAGCGGCGCCAGCGAAGCCCACAACATGAAACCCACAAAGCCCACCAGCACGATCATCCAGCCCACCTTGCGGTAGCCGCCGTCATTCGTGTTCACCGTCGACGGCGATACGTCGTGCGCGACGATGTCGGTCGCCAGGCTGTCTTTTTCGATCAATTTCATTTACTGGTCCTCTTGCGTCGTGACGGGCGCGTTCGGCGCGGCTGCCGCCTGTGGTGCAGCCTGCGCTGCACCCTGCTGTGCCTGCGACTGCGACTGCGCCTGTGCCTGTGCGGCCTGGGCCTGGGCTTGCGCCTGCTGCTGCGCCTGGATCTGCTTCTGCGCGTTCTGCTGCAGCGCCTGCAGCACCTGCTGGGTCGGGCCGAACATCTCGCCCACGCCTTCACGCAGCAGCAGCAGCTTGTTGGTCGCGCCGATCGCGGAGGTGCGGTGGGTGACCATGATGATGGTCTTGCCGCGCTGGCGCAGGTCGTTCACCGCAGCCATCAGCGCCGCTTCGCCCACGTCGTCCAGGTTGGAGTTCGGTTCGTCCAGCACCAGCACGGACGGGTCACCGTACATCGCACGGGCCAGGCCCAGGCGCTGCTTCTGGCCGCCGGAAAGGCCGGCGCCGCCGTCGCCCAGCACGGTGTCGTAACCCTGCGGGAAGTGCAGGATCATGTCGTGTACGCCGGCGCGCTTGGCTGCCGCCACCACCTTCTCGGGATCGACTTCGCCGAAGCGCGCGATGTTGTCGCTGACGGTGCCGCCGAACAGCTCGATATCCTGAGGCAGGTAGCCCAGGTGCGGACCCAGCTCGCCCTTGTTCCACTGATAGATGTCGGCCCCATCAAGGCGCACCTTGCCCATCTGCGAAGGCCATACGCCGACCAGCAGGCGCGCCAGCGTCGATTTGCCGGAACCGCTCGGGCCGATCACGCCAACCACGTCGCCCGGACTGATCGCCAGCGACAGGTTGCGCACGACAGGGATGGTAGAGCCCGGAGGACCGGCAGTCACGCCTTCCAGCGTGATGGCGCCCTTTGGCGCCGGCAACTGCATGCCCTTCGGGCGCACCGGATTGCTCTCGAGGAGCTTGTTCAGGCGCTCGTAGGCGCTGCGCGCCGAGTTGAAGCTCTTCCACACGCCGATCAGCTGTTGCACCGGCGCCAGCGCGCGGCCCACCAGGATCGACGCAGCGATCATCATACCGGCCGTCATCTTGCCTTCAATGACCAGCAGCGCGCCAAAACCGAGCACCAGCGACTGCTGCGATACCTGCACAAACTTGGTGGCGGCGCCAACCAGGCCCGCCTTCTCGCTCGCCTCGGCCTGCAGGTGCAGGAACTGGCCGTGCAGCTTGAACCAGCGGCGCATCAGGTTGGGAAGCATACCCATCGACTCGATGACTTCCGCGTTGCGCAGGTTGTTGGTAGCCAGCGTGCTGGAAGCGATCGCCATCGAATTGGCTTCGCCCAGCGGCTTTTTGGTCACGCGCTCGTTGACGAAGGCCAGGATCACCAGCACAACCGTGCCGCCGAGGGCCAGGAAACCGAGTCCCGGCTCGAACATGAAGATCACGGCCAGGTAGATCGGGAACCACGGCGCGTCGAAGAACGCAAATACGCCATTCCCGGTCAGGAACTGGCGCAGCGAGGTCAGGTCGGACAGCGCCTGGCCCGCGTTGCCGCCGGCCTTCTTGAGGTTCTGCTCGAACGCGGCCGTGTACACGCGCTTGTTCAGCTCCATGTCGAAGCGGGCGCCAACGCGCACCAGCACGAAGCTGCGGATCATCTCGAGGCCGCCCATGACCAGGTAGGCCAGCAGCACCATCACTGTCAGCATGGTGAGCGTGAGCTCGTTGCCGCTGGCGAGCACGCGGTCGTACACCTGCAGCATGTACAGCGACGGCGTCAGCATCAGGATATTGATGATCGCGCTGAAGGTGCCCACGGTATAGAACGTGCTCTTGAAGGACCGGAGCACATCGGCGATCTCGTTCTTGGGCGGGAGATTAAAGATTTTCATATTCTTGAGGCCCGAAATTGTCGGCCGGGGCCGGACAGGCTCGTTACGTCAGCTCGGGAAAGGCATAGCGGCACGAGACGGCAAGCAATGCGTGGGAACAGCCCAGTTCGCTAGATTACCGCAACAGGAGAATATACGGGCGCAACCTTGACGTCAACAAATTTTGTGACGCACATCACACTTTTGTGATCGAAAGTTGCAAATGTGACTTGAGAGGGGTGCATCCTCGGCCCGAAGGCGGGATGGAAAAAAGCCGGGGTTGCCCCCGGCTTTTTGTCGGATAACGGTGAGTTGTTATCCGTCGACTACATTAGGCGCCTGGGCCACCGATTTCCAGGATGTTGTGCGTCGCGTTGTACGAAGCAGTGCTCAGGTCAACGGTGCCGGTGATCTTAACGATGAAGTCCTGACCGTTCACGAACA
>DASWYE010000059.1:0-3876 GCA_036405115.1 Telluria sp.
CCCGGCGTACCGGACCTCTACCAGGGCGCCGATTACTGGGACTTCAGTCTGGTCGACCCGGACAACCGCCGGCCGGTGGACTTCGCCGCCCGCCGCGCCAGCTTCGATCCTGACGCCCCGTCCGCCGAGCTGCTGGCCGCCTGGCATGACGGCCGCATCAAGCAATGGCTGATCGCGCGCACGCTGAACCTGCGCCTCGCCCGGCCGCAGCTGTTCGCCGGCGGGCGCTATCAGCCGCTGACGGTCGAGGGCGCACAGGCCGAGCACCTGTTGGCCTTCGCCCGCGAGGCAGATGGCGACTGGCTGGTGGTGCTGGTCCCGCGCCTGAGCAGCGCCTTGCTGGACGGCAGCCCGCTGCCGCGCATCGCCGCCGAACGCTGGGGCGATACCCGCGTGGTTTTGCCCGAAGCGCTGGACGGTCGGCCGCTGCAGCGACTTTTTTCTTCAACCGCAGTCACATTCCAACGAGCCGGTTTGAGCGTGGCGCAGGTACTCGACGAGCTGTCGGTAGAGGTCCTGCACACCACCGGATGGTCATCAGGAGAATCCGAACAATGAACCCAGAAGAACAACGCATCCGCGAATTCGCCTATCAGATCTGGCAATCCGAGGGCTGTCCGCACGGCCAGGAGGAGCGCCATTGGGAAATGGCACGCAAGCTGGTGGAGGCGCAGCAGAGCGCACCCAGCGCCAAGCTGGCCAGCCGTGCCCGCAAGCCGGCCACCAAACCCACCGAGGTGGCAGCCGGCGCCGGCGCGCCAGCCAGCAAGCCACGCGCCGCACGCGCGACGACGAAGAAAGCCGCCAGCCCGGCGGCCGCCGATGCGGCCCAACCGACGCCTCAATCAGCTAAGAAACCGCGAAGCCCGCGGGCCAAGAAAGACGCCTGACAGGCGTCCCGCAGCCGCTGCAGTGTCCCGGCCAGCCTGTCCGGCCGGGCCGTTATTTCATGCGCCAATCACGGAGTTTCCATGAGCCGTCAGATAAAGAGTCCTGCTTCCCCGGTCGTGACGCCTTCGCGGGTTCGAGAGGGCCTGCCGTTTCCACTGGGCGCGACCTGGGATGGCCTGGGGGTTAACTTCGCGATCTTCTCGGCCCACGCCACCAAGGTCGAACTGTGCCTGTTCGACGACAAGGGCGAGACCGAGATCGAGCGCATCGAGCTGCCGGAATACACCGACGAAATCTGGCACGGCTACCTGCCCGACGCGCATCCGGGGCTGATCTACGGCTACCGCGTGCACGGCCCGTACGAGCCGGAAGCCGGGCATCGCTTCAACCCCAACAAGCTGCTGATCGACCCCTACGCCAAGCAGCTGGTGGGCGAGCTGCGCTGGTCGGAAGCGCTGTTCGGCTACACCATCGGCCACCCCGATGGCGACCTGAGCTTCGATGAGCGCGACAGCGCGCCCTTCGTGCCCAAGTGCAAGGTGATCGACCCGGCCTTCACCTGGGGTCGCGACCATCCGGTGCAAGTGCCGTGGGACAAGACCATCATCTACGAGACCCACGTGCGCGGTTACACCATGCGCCACCCGGCGGTCGCCGACGAGGCGCGCGGCACCTTCGCGGCGTTCAAGACGCCGGAGGTGATCGACTACATCCGCAAGCTCGGCGTCTCGTCCATCGAGTTTCTGCCGATTCATGCGTTCGTCCAGGACCAGCACCTGCTGGAAAAGGGCATGACCAACTACTGGGGCTACAACAGCATCGCCTTCTTCGCGCCGCACCCGCGCTACCTGGCCAGCGGCAAGATCAGCGAGTTCAAGGAAACCGTCGCGCACCTGCACAACGCCGATCTCGAAGTCATCCTCGACGTGGTCTACAACCACACCGCCGAGGGCAACGAGCTGGGCCCGACGCTGTCCATGCGCGGCATCGACAACGCCTCCTACTACCGCCTAATGCCGGACGACAAGCGCTACTACATCAACGATTCAGGCACCGGCAACACGCTGGACATGAGCCACCCGTGCGTCCTGCAGATGGTCACCGACTCGCTGCGCTACTGGGCCACGGAGATGCACGTCGACGGGTTCCGCTTCGACCTGGCAACCATCCTCGGCCGCGAACACGCGGGCTTCGACGAGCGCCACAGCTTTCTCGTCGCCTGCCGTCAGGACCCGGTACTGGCCAAGACCAAACTCATCGCCGAACCCTGGGACTGCGGCCCCGGCGGCTATCAGGTCGGCGGTTTCCCGCCCGGCTGGGCCGAGTGGAACGATCAATTCCGCGACACCGTGCGCGCGTTCTGGAAAGGCGACGACGGCAAGCTCGCCGACTTCGCCGCACGGCTGACCGGCTCTGGCGATCTGTACAACCAGCGCGGGCGGCGGCCGTTCAGCTCGGTCAATTTCGTCACCGCGCACGATGGCTTCACGTTGAAGGACCTGGTGTCCTACAACCACAAGCACAACGAGGACAACGACGAGGGCAACCGCGACGGCAGCGACAACAACCTGTCGTGGAATCACGGCGTCGAAGGCCCCTCGCATGATCCCGAGATCGTCACCCTGCGCTACCGGCAGATGCGCAACTTCTTCGCCACGCTGCTGTTCGCGCAGGGCACGCCGATGATCGTCGCCGGTGACGAATTCGCCCGTACCCAGCACGGCAACAACAATGCCTACTGCCAGGACAGCGAGATCGGCTGGGTCAACTGGGACATCAGCGAAGACAGCTACGGGCTGCTGGCCTTCGTGCGCAAGCTGATCCGCCTGCGTCAGCGCTTCCCGATGCTGCGCCGCACCCGCTTCCTGGTCGGCGCCTACAACGAGGAACTGGGCGTCAAGGACGTGACCTGGCTGGCGCCCAATGGCGAGGAGATGAGCATCGAGCAATGGCAGGACGCCCACAACCGCTGCATGGGCATGCTGCTCGACGGCCGCGCGCAGCCCACCGGCATCCGTCGCGCGGGTTCGGACGTGACGCTGCTGCTGATCGTCAACGCCCACCATGACCTGGTGAACTTCACCCTGCCGGAGGTGCCGCAAGGGATCTTCTGGAATCGCCTGATCGACACCAACCAGCCGCTGGTGCGCCCGGAGCGTTTCGACTTCAACGACGAATACGCGGTGACCGGACGTTCGCTGCTGTTGCTGGAGCTGATCAAGGAAGACGAATGAGCCGGCGCCGGGCGCGCGGATGAGCGGGCTCGTCAGCCCGCTCGACGTTCCGCGCATGACTGGCTGAACCGACTTCACGACGTATGGCAGTGAACCTGTGGCCGCCTCGCACCCTCGAACGCCGTGGCGACCACCCGATTCACCTGCCAGAGGCAGGCGAACAGTCCTTTTCGTGACGGATCACAGGCCCATGTACGCAATCCGACCCTTTGCCCTGGCGCTGCTGCTCGCGCTGGGCACCACCCTCGCACCGAGCGCCGCGACGGCCAGCAGCGCGGCGAAACCCATCGAAGTGCCGAGCAATCGCGCCGCCACGGTGCGCCTGCTGGTCAATCCCACACGCTCCGGCAAGGTGCTGGATGTGCGCAACGAGCTGGACGTGCCGGTTGAAGCGACGCTGCGTCTGAGCCGGCTGGTCAACGTCGCCGGGCTGCGCGACGGCGTGATCCGCAAGACGGTGCCGCCGCGCAGCCAGTTGCGCGTGGCGACGCTGGTCAAGCGCCAGGTCGGCTATCCGCTGATGTACCGCCACAGCTTCAGCTACGGAATGATCTATGCGCCCGATCCGGCGCGCCGCATGGCCGGCGGCCACATCGGCGGGCACGCCTATGCCCTGCCCTGGAAAGGCGGGCCGTTCCGCATCTCCCAGGGCGCCGGCGGCGACTACAGCCACAACACAACCAAAGGCCGCTATGCGGTGGATATCGCCATGCCGGTGGGCACGCCGATCGTCGCGGCGCGTGCGGGGACG
>DASWYE010000060.1:0-5378 GCA_036405115.1 Telluria sp.
GCACCTGCGCAAACTTTGCTGAGGCGCGTATATTCGTCGACCGAGTCGATGCTCTCGTGAACAGGCTCGACCTTCGCCAGTTCGGCCTTGATGTAGGGGATCCATCGCGTGTCGATTTCGCGGCCGAGCATGGCGTTGGACTGGCCGCGCGGCGCGTACATCGGCTTGTCGCCAAAGCGCGCCTCCAGGGCCGCGCGCACGCTGCGCGCCACCTGCTCCATGTGGGCGGTGTATAGCTTCACGTGGCGCAATTCGTGGGTCAGGACTTCCCGGTACGGGCAGGTACCGGGACCGAATTCGCGCGAGATGTACACAACGATCGGCGAGTACCAGAGGTTGACCACGATGTGTGGCGCGATGCACTCATAGTTGCTATCGCGGTCAAGCAGGATGGAACCGGTGGCGTCGATGGTCACATGCGACTCGGTGCGGGTCAGGCCAAGCACGAAGCCGCGCTGGACGCCCGGGCCCTTGAGGCTGGTCAGCTCACGGAACGACTTGGTGTTGTCGACCACATAGCCGGCCTGGCGCGCGACCAGGCTGGTCGAGGTCCGGGCGATCGTGTCCTCGCACCGGGCCTGGAATGGCGTGCGCGCCGCCTGTGCGGCACACGACCAGCATAAGGCGAGCAGCAACGCCAGGATTTTCATGATCAAGGTCAGCCAGGCTGCCAGGTCCCCGCCACGATCTTCTCCAGCCAGAAGGCACCGATCATCGTTTTCACATCGGTGATTTTACCGCCGCGGACCATCTCCAGCAGCTCCGGCACGGTGGCGGTGAAGCACTCGAGGAACTCGCCTTCATCCAGCTTGGGCGTGCCCGCCTTCAGGCCGCGCGCCAGGAACAGCTCGAGCCGTTCGTCCGAGTACGCAATCGCATTGTGGATGGTGCAGACGTAGGTCCAGTCGGTGGCCGAATAGCCGGTTTCCTCTTCCAGCTCGCGCTTCGCGCAAGCCAGGTCGCCTTCGCCCGGGTCGATTTTCCCGGCCGGGAACTCGATGAACTCCCGCTGCATCGGATAGCGGAACTGCCGTTCCAGCAGGACCCGCCCATCCTCGAACAGCGGCAGGATCACCACTGCGCCCGGATGGCGGATGTACTCGCGGTGGGTCTGCTTGCCGTCAGGCAGTTTGATCAGGTCACACTCGACCTTGAGGAACTTGCCGTCATACACCGTCTCGCCGCTGACGCGGGTTTCCTTCAATGACATACGCGACTCCAGACAAAAATGGGGACAGACCCCATTCTACTTGCCACGGCGCGGGTCAGGTGTGATGGCGGCGCAGGTAGCGCAGGACGAAGCCGGGGAACGCGAGCACCAGGAACAGCGGGATGGTCACGGCGTAAAACTCCCAGCCCTGGGCGAAGCTGCCGCCAATGTTCGATTCGAGCAGGCGCGCAATCGCGCCGACGACGAAATACAGGGCCAGCAGTTCCAGCAGGCGGATCCAGAGGGGTTTGCGGCCTTCCCTGCCCTTCAGTGCGACCACGCCGAACAGGCGCTCGTTCACGAATGGCAGGTTGGCGGCGGCGACCGCGAGCGCGATCACCAGCCATGCTGCAAGAGATACGTCCATCAGGAGGCCAGGGTGGCGCTCATGGCGCGCAGGCAGGCTTCGAGCAGGAACGCGGGCACGATGCCGGCCACCAGCACGAACACGCCGTTCAGCGACAGGGCGATGCGCATGTCGGCAGGAGCCGAGATCGCCGCGGTGTCCACCGGCTCGTCGAAGTACATGACCTTGATGACGCGCAGGTAGTAGTAGGCGCCGATCAGCGAGAACAGGACGGCGGCAATCGCCAGCCATACCGCGCCGCTGGCAACCACGGCCTGCAGCACCGCGAACTTGGCGGTGAAGCCGATCATCGGCGGCACGCCGGCCAGCGAGAACAGCAGGATCGCCATCACGGCCGCGAACCACGGCGAACGCTTGGCCAAGCCCTTGAAATCGTTCAGCTGTTCTGCTTCGAAGCCGTTACGCGCCAGCAGCATGATCAGGCCGAAAGTGCCCAGCGTGGTCAGGACGTAGGTGATCGAGTAGAACAGCGCCGAGGTGTAGGCGGTCGCCATGTTCGAGTGGTCGTCGCCGCTGACGCCGGCCAGCAGGCCAAGCAGCACGAAGCCCATCTGCGCGATGGTGGAGTAAGCCAGCATGCGCTTCAGGTTGGTCTGGGCGATCGCGGTCAGGTTGCCGATCGCGAGCGACATCACGGCCAGCACCAGCAGCATCTGCTGCCAGTCCACCGCCAGCGGCAGCAGGCCTTCCACCAGCAGGCGCACGCAGATCGCGAATGCAGCCAGCTTCGGCGCGCCGCCCAGCAGCAGCGTGACGGCGGTCGGGGCGCCCTGGTAGACGTCCGGCACCCACATGTGGAACGGCACCACGCCCAGCTTGAAGGCCAGGCCGGCCACCAGGAATACCAGGCCGAACACCATGATGGTGCCGTCGGCGGTGCCGGCAGCGGCCACGGTGGCCATGGTGGAGATGTCCAGCGTGCCGGTCGCACCGTACAGCATCGAGATGCCGTACAGGAGGAAGCCGGATGCCAGTGCGCCGAGGACGAAGTACTTCATCGCCGCTTCGGTCGATACCGCGTGGTCGCGGCGCATCGCCACCAGCGCGTACAGCGCGAGCGACATCAGTTCCAGGCCCAGGTACACGGACAGCATGTTGTTCGCCGAGATCATGACCATCTGGCCGACCACGGTGAACAGTGCGAGCACGTAGAACTCGCCGCCCAGGTGGCCGCCGCCGGTCATGGCGCGGTCCTCGGCATATTTGCGCGAGTAGATCAGGGTCAGCGCGGTCGCCAGGTAGGTGAACAGCTTGAGCAGGTTCGCCATCGGATCGGACACGAACATGTTCGACATGGTGTAGACGGTGGTGCCGGCAGCGAAGTCCACGTACGAGATGAACGCGGCGCCCGCCAGCGAGAGCAGCGACAGCACGTAGGTCAGGTGGCGCTTGGCATCCGACAGGAACATGTCGATCAGCAGGATCGCGGAGGCCGCGACCACCAGGAAGATCTCTGCGTACAGCGGGACAAGGTTAGGGGTATTCATGTAGTTCATTCGCTTATTGTGGGAGCTTGCCCGCAGCTACGTGCTGCAGCAGGTCGGCTACCGAAGTTTGCATCGTGTCGGTGAACGGCGCCGGGTACAGGCCCATGTACAGGGTGGCCAGTGCCAGCACGCCCAGCATGAAGAACTCGCGGCCATTCAGGTCCGTCAGCGCCGCCACATGCGGGTTGGCGACCGCGCCGAAGATCACGCGCTTGACCATCCACAGCGAGTACGCCGCGCCCAGGATCAGGGCGGTGGCGGCCAGGATGCCGGTGACGAAGTTGAACTCGACCGAACCCAGGATGACCATGAATTCGCCGACGAAGCCGGAGGTCGCAGGCAGGCCCGCGTTGGCCATCGAGAACAGCACCATGAACGCTGCGAAGCGCGGCATGGTGTTGATCACGCCGCCGTAGTCGGCGATCTGGCGCGAGTGCATGCGGTCATACAGCACGCCGATGCACAGGAACATGGCGCCCGACACGAAGCCGTGCGAGATCATCTGCACGATACCGCCCTGCACCGAGATGTCATTGAACATGAAGAAGCCGAGGGTGACGAAGCCCATGTGCGCGATCGACGAATACGCGACCAGTTTTTTCATGTCCTTCTGGACCAGCGCGACCAGGCCGATGTAGATCACGGCGATCAGCGACAGCACGATGATCAGGCCCGCGTATTCCTTCGATGCGTCAGGCGTGATCGGCAGCGAGAACCGCAGGAAACCGTAGGCGCCCAGCTTCAGCATGATCGCGGCCAGCACGGCGGAGCCGCCGGTCGGCGCTTCCACGTGAACGTCCGGCAGCCAGGTATGGACCGGGAACATCGGCACCTTGACCGCGAACGCAGCCAGGAAGGCGAAGAAGATCAGGGTCTGCTCGCCCATCGAGAGCGGCAGCTGGTGCCACTTGAGGATGTCGAACGAGCCGCCGGCGGCGTTGTACAGGTAGATGATCGCGACCAGCGTCAGCAGCGAGCCGAAGAAGGTGTAGAGGAAGAACTTGAACGACGCGTACACGCGGTTCTCGCCGCCCCAGATGCCGATGATGATGTACATCGGGATCAGGGTCGCTTCAAAGAAGAAGTAGAACAGCAGGCCGTCCATCGCGGTGAACACGCCGATCATCAGGCCGGACAGGATCAGGAAGGCGGCCATGTACTGCGCCACGCGCTCCTCGATCACTTCCCAGGCCGAGATCACGACGATGATCGTGATGAAGGCGGTCAGCGGTACGAACCACAGCGACAGGCCGTCCACGGCCAGCGCGTACATGATGTTGAAGCGGCCGATCCACGGGGTCAGCTCGGCGAACTGCATGCCATGCGCCGCGTTGTCGAAGTTGGTGATCAGCGGGATGGTCGGCAGCAGGCTGACGATCGCGCCCACCAGCGCGAGCCAGCGCACCAGGCCCTTGTTCGTATCGCGGCCGATCGCCAGCAGCAGCACGCCGAACGCGATCGGCAGCCAGATGGCCAGGCTCAGGTACGGAGGAAATGTAGATTGAATCATGGTTTCTTGATTTCTTTACGTCGTTAAGCCTGCCAGAACGGGAAGTACTTCACGAGGAAGAACAGCACGCCAAGGATCATCACAAATGCATAGTGGTAGATGTAGCCGGACTGCACGCGGCGCACGATGCCCGACATCCAGCCGACCAGCTTCGCGCTGCCGTTGACGACCAGGCCGTCGATCAGGTTGCGGTCGCCCACGTTCCACAGGCCGCCGCCCAGCAGGCGCGCGCCGCCGGCGAACACCTTCTGGTTGAACGCGTCCATGTAGTACTTGTTGTCCAGCAGCGTGTGGATGGCCTTGAACTTGTTGTAGAACCAGGCCGGCACGCGCGGGTTGACCATGTAGCAGTAGTAGGCGGCGACAACGCCGGCCAGCGCGAGCCAGAACGGTGCGGTCATCAGGCCGTGGGTTGCCATGGCCATCGGGCCGTGGAACATCGCCTTCAGTTCGGCCATCGCAGGATGGTTCGATGCGACCGTAATAACGCCGTCGAAGAACGAGCCGTGCAGCATCGGGCCGATCGCCAGGTAGCCGATGATCACCGAAGGAATCGCCAGCAGGATCAGCGGCAGCGTCACCACCAGCGGCGATTCGTGCGGCTTCTGTCCCGGCGCCAGGCCGTGGTGATGGTCGTGCGCGCCCTCGTCTTCCTCGTGGTGGGCGTCGGAGTCGTGGCCTTCGCTGTGGTGGTGCGGCTTGCCGAAGCGCTCTTCGCCGTGGAACACCAGGAAGTACATGCGGAACGAGTAGAACGCGGTCACGAACACGCCGGCCAGCACCGCGAAGTACGCGAAGCCTGCA
>DASWYE010000061.1:0-8711 GCA_036405115.1 Telluria sp.
GCATGATTGCCGTGCCAGAATGCAGAATGTGGCCGCTGGAAAGCACCTCCCGCGTCAATACATACAGGCGCCAATGTTCCGCAATTACAAACATGCAAGCGTAGCAGCGCACTGTTGCTGACGCAAGGCAACAGCCTGTCCCGTTGGGCCTTATTTGATGGATAATGCCCGTATGGAAACGCACATCAAGGAAAACGTGCTGGCGGTGACCCGCCTGGGACGCACGGTAGAGGAGGCGACCGGCTTTTTCCGGGTCGCGCTCGGCCTGTACTACCTGGCGGGGCTGATGACCGAAGCGGCGCTGGATTTCAAGCAGATCGACCGCGATTTCAACCGCTTCATCTACCATTCGATCGGCAAGGGCCACAGCATCACCAGCGTGCTGCAGTTCATGAGCGGCGAGAAGGTGCTGCCGGTGCTCGATTCGGCGCGTTTCGTCGCCGCCTTCCGCGAGCACTGCAAGGACATCCCGTTCGAGAGCATCCCGTTCCTGCTGGGCCTGAACCTGGGCGTCGCCAAGAATCTGTCCGGGCTGCCGGCCGAAGGACCGGTGCACGACTGGATCGAGCAGCGGAAGGCGGGCGCACTGCCGAAGGCGGACTCGTTATAATTCGCACATGAACCGCCATTTCAATCCCCTGGACCATTTCGTGGTCGGCCTGGACAAGGCTGTCCGCGTGATCGCCGGCGTCGCCACCGCGTCGCGCCCCACCCCCGCCGCGCACGCGGCCGATGCCACCATGAGCGAGGAGGAAAAGCGCCATGCCGCCGGCCTGATGCGCGTGAACCACGTGGGCGAAGTCTGCGCGCAGGCGCTGTACGACTCGCAGGCGCGCTTCGCGCGCTCGCCCGAGATGAAAAAGAAATTCGAGCAGGCCGGGCGCGAGGAAGAAGACCACCTGGCGTGGACCGCGCAGCGCCTGTCGGAACTGGGCTATTCGACCAGCATCCTGAACCCGCTGTGGTATGCCGGCTCCTATGTCATCGGATCGGTTGCCGCCAACCTGGGCGACAAGCGCAGCCTGGGCTTCGTGTCGGAGACCGAGCGCCAGGTCGAAGCGCACCTGACCAGCCACCTGGACCGGCTGCCGCCGCAGGACGAGAAATCGCGCGCCATCGTCAGGCAGATGCGCGACGACGAGATCATCCATGGCCAGGCCGCGCGCGACATGGGCGGCGTGGATGCTCCGCTGCCGATCCGCCTCGCGATGACCGCCATGTCGCGCGTCATGACCACCACCGCCTATTACATCTAGTACGGTAGCGACGGCGCCGCCACCGTCATACCCACGAACGCGGGGACCCATGCTGAATTCGCCTTGGGAACGCACTCGCTCTCATCGACGAGCTCAGTAGGGGTCCCCGCTTGCGCGGGGACGACGGGGGATGATCAGGCTTCGACGATCTCGAACGACGAGGTGATCTGGGCGGTCTTGCCGATCATGATCGACGCCGAGCAGTACTTCTCGTGCGACAGCGCGATCGCGCGCTCCACCGCCGCGTGGCGCAGGTTCTTCCCCGTCACCACGAAGTGGAAATTGACCCGCGTGAATACCTTGGGGTCCGTGTCCGCGCGCTCGGCTTGCAGCGTGACGTCGCAGCCGCGGATGTCTTCGCGCCCGCGCTTGAGGATCAGGACCACGTCGACCGCCGTGCAGCCGCCGGTCCCGGCCAGCACCATCTCCATAGGACGCGCGGCGAGGTTCTCGCCGCCGCTCTCCGGCGCCAGGTCCATGTTGACCATATGTCCGGAGCCCGTCTGGGCCCGGAAACCCATGCCCGACGGGCCGTTCCAGCTTACCTTGACTTCCATGTTCTGCCTTCCAGTTAACGATCCGTCATTGTACCCGCGCACGTATGCCGCCGCTCAGACCGCCAGCACGTACTTCTCGCTCTTCATGCGCCACGCCGAGAAGGCGTAGAAGGCCGCCGCCGCCACCAGCGAGCTGCCTGCCGTCAGCAGGTAGTGGATCGCCCCGATGTCCTGGCCCTTGGACAGCTCGCGCAGCAGCGTGATGTTGGACAGCACAGGGACCGCGTACATCCACAGGTCGGTGGTCAGGTCCAGCATCGGCACCAGGAAGGTCGGCAGCATCGGCACCAGCATCGCGATGCTGAGCGTGCTCTGCGCCTCCTTGAACGACTTGGCGTTCATCGCCAGCGCGATCTCGAAGGCCGCGGCGAACAGGCACAGTGGAATCGTCGACAGGATCACCAGCGTCAGGTCGAGGTTGCTGAGTCGCCACGACAGGCCCAGTTCTTCCATCGGAATCCATTTAAGGATCGCGTGCGCGAAGATCAGTTCCAGCGTGACGCCGATGACCGCCAGCGCGCCGGCGGCCAGCATCTTGCCGGCCACCAGTTGCGAGGCCTTGATCGGCTGCGCCATCAGTACTTCCAGCGAGCGTCGTTCGCGCTCGCCTGCGGTGCTGTCGACCGCGGTGCTGAGGCAGAAGATGAATACCGGGATGAAGAAGGTGCCCAGCATGGCGCCAATCAGCTTGCCCGAGCGCGAGGCGCTGGTGCCGGTGTCGTAGCGTTGCACCCGGACCGGGGCCAGCGTCACCGGCGAGACGCCGTGCGCGAGCAGGCGCGCCCGCGCGATGTTGCTGCTGTAGTCGGACAGCACCGCCTCGATGTCCTTCAGCTTGCGGCCGGTGTCCGCGCCCGAATCGAACCACAGCTCCAGCCGGGCCGGGCGCATCGCCTCGTAATCCTCGACGAATTTGTCGTCGATCTTCAGCACCGCCACCGACTTGCCTTCCCTGAGCAGGTCCGCCACGCCTTCCTCGTCCATCGGCGCGCGTTCGGTGGTCGAGATGTTCTGCTGCTTGAGCAGGGTCATGAGGGTCGGCGCCTGCCCGCCGCCCACCACCACCAGCTCGATGCCTTCGCGTTCCGGCTCGTTGCTGCGCTTGATCAGGTCATTCAGGATGAAGCCGACGATGGCCGGGTACATCAGCACGAACAAGGCCAGCATGGCCAGCGCGCGCTTGTCGCGCAGCGACTCCTTCAGTTCCTTCCAGAATACGACAAACGTCCTGCTCTTCATACAATCCCTTCTTCGCCGACGAGGCTCACGAATGCATCTTCGAGGTTGGCGATGCCGGTGCGCTCGCACAGCTGCTGCGGCGCGCCTTGCGCCACGGTGTGGCCCTTCGCGATCACGATCACGTCATCGCACAGGTGCGTGACCTCCTGCATCACGTGGGTCGCCATGATCACGCAGCAGCCTTCCTCGCGCAGCAGTACCAGCGCGCGGCGCAGCGCGCGCGTGCTCATCACGTCCAGCCCGCGGCTTGGCTCGTCCAGCAGCAGGTGGCGCGGGCGGTGCAACAGCGTGCGCGCCAGCGCGACCTTGATCCGCTGGCCCTGCGAAAAGCCCTTGGATCGGCGCTCCAGGATGTCTTCCATGCCCAGCAACTCCGTCACTTCGTCGATGCGGCGCGCGATCGCGGCCTGGTCCATTCCGTTCAACTGGCCGAAATAGGTGAGGTATTCGCGCGTCGACAGGCGCTCGTACAGTCCGAACTGGTCGGTCAGGAAGCCGATGTTGTTGCGAACCTTGAGCGGATCGACCGCCGGATCGGTGCCATCGATCGAGATGCTGCCCTGGTCGCGGTGCAACAGCCCGACCAGCGTGCGCAGCAGGGTGGTCTTGCCGGCGCCGTTGGGCCCGAGCAGCGCCGTGATCTGCCCGTCGCGCGCGACGAAGCTCACGCCGCCGAGTGCCTTCACCTCGCCGAAACTTTTTCGTACGTCTGTCACTTCAATCATGGTGTCGCTCGCGGTTAGGGGTGCGGGCCGGCGCTGCCGACCTGGAAGCTGGCCGAAGGAATCTCCTTCAGGCAGGCGGCGTCGAGTTTCTTGTTCGGCTGGTCGAGGAACTCGCGCAGCAGGCGCGGTGCGCAGCCGAGCGGCGAGATGCCGTGACCGGCGTTGGCGACCACGAAGTGCTGCACGTTCGCCATGTGGCGCGCTGCCGACTCGGCGCGGCGCGGCGGAGTGACCGGGTCGAGAGCGCCTGAGAGCATCAGCACCGGCGCCTCGATGCGGGTCGGCTGGGCCAATGGCACGGCCGGCACTTTCAGCAGCGGACATGCCTTGATCATGGAGTCGGTCACGCTCGCCTTCATGAATGAAGCTCCCGAATCGGCAGCCAGCGCGCCCGCATCGAGGCGCGGCACGTCTTCCGCGCAGACCACGGCCAGGTGCAGCATGGTGGACAGGTCGCCTTCCGCAGAGTAGTCGCTCATCACGTTGCTGCGCGCGATGAACGGTTCCCAGCGGCCTTCGTAGGCGCTATGGATCAGGAAGGGAAGGCTGCGGCTGTCGACCGGGGAATACAGGATCGAGTGCACGGTGCGCACGAAACGCGTGTTGGTGAGTTGCTGCCTGAGCGGCTTGGCGGTGCGCGGGTCGGCCACGTCGAGCGTTACCTTGCCGGAGGCGGCGCGACTGGACAGCTCGGCAAATTCTTCCGCCAGGCGCGGGAACGCTGCGGCGCACGCCTTGTCCTCGCGGCACTGGCGGAACAGCGCATCCAGCGCCGTCTGCGCGTCCTTGCCGCCGGCCGGAATCACCATCTCCGGCGGGGCGACGCCGTCCAGCAGGATCGAGCGCACCGCCTTTGGATAGGCGCGCGCATACTCCTGCGCCAGCCGGGTGCCGTACGAGGCGCCCCACAGATTGATCTTGTCGTATCCGAGCGCGAGGCGGACGCGTTCGATGTCACGGGCTGCGTTCGCAGTCGTATAGTCCGCGAACGGGACCTTGGCGGCCGCAATGCAGCTGCGCAGTTCGGCCAGCGCCTGCTCCTCGGTCATGGATTCTTCGCTACGGCTGGATTCGCAATCGAGCTTGCCGGACCGGCCGGTGCCGCGCTGGTCGATGAGTACGATATCGCGGGTTGCGCGCACGCGCTGGAACGCGGCGCCGAGGTAGGGCACGACGTCCGAGCCGGCCTGTCCGGGACCGCCGGCCAGCACGAACAGCGGGTCTTGGCGAGCCGCTTCGCGGAACGACGGCGCGACCGTGACGTGCAGGGCAATCGTCCGTCCGCCGTTGGTGCTGTAATTCGAGGGAACCTTGACGGTGACGCAGCGCAGTGCTTCTTCAGCGCCGGGCAGGTGGCAACTGCGCCCGGGATCGGATTTGGGAGCGGCCTGCGCGAGCGGCGCGGCCAGGACGAGTGCAGAAAGCCAGAAGCGATATTTCACGTATTCCCCCGCAAAGATGTGCCGGGAATAGTACGGTGCGGCTTGTCACCGGGTCAACCGGAAATGATAACTTCTCCTCACTACTCGGGGGGACGATGCACACCCCCCGATTCGATCAGTTAATGAGCAGGGGACAGTCCCCTTCGGGCGCAGTCCCCATCCTTCTGCTAGCGCACTACCCAGATCACCGCTGCGCCGCCGGCGGTGGTGCCCCGGGCGTTCTGCTGCGAGAGCTGGACCATCAGCTGCTCGCCACTCTCCAGGCCCGCCGGGATCGTCGTGTGCAGCGACATGGGGAACATGGCGCCCGGGGTCTTCTCCATCTGCAGCCGCACCACCGAGTTGCGGATCTCGACGAAGCGGCGGCCGCCGCGCAGTACCACGTCGCCGCCGATCACGGTGATCTCGCCAAGCTGGCGCTTGGGCGGGCAGTCAAACCGCGATCCCTTCTCGATGGTCAGCACACCCATGCAGCAGCCGAGGCGCGTTTTCACCTTGGTACGGTGCAGGAACACCAGCGAGTTGTCGCACTGGTCGTCCCTTTCCTGGTGCCAGTGTCCGTGATCGTGCTTCGGACGATGCGGGTGAGGGTGCTGGTGGCCGTGGCCATGGCCGGGGCGGGGATGGTCATCATCCATGCCGTCGCCATCGTCGTCCCGGCCCGGCGTCCCGACGTCGTCGAAGTCGACCAGCGGGAATTCGCTGCCGTCGTCGTCGATCGACAGCAGCAAGGGCATATTCGCGGGCAGCCGGCTGCGGTCGATGGTCAGGCCCATCGAGGTCTCGAAATTGAAGCGGTTGCCGACTACCCATGGAAACACCACGGGCGCACTACCCAGCACGTCGATCACCGACAGGTTGCGCTGCGCGAGGTTGTTGCGCCGTGCGCTGATCGGATCGCCCGTCAGGACGGCAGTGGTGAACGCATAGTCGTTGTCGGCCGTGACCTGCGCCAGCAGGCAGGGGTGCCAGCCGTGGCCGGCGACCCAGCCGTACAGCGATTCCACCTGCGCCGCCGAGATGCGGAACTTGGCGATCACCGAGGCGCCGGGCGCCACCGTGCCGAAGTTGGTGGCGATGCCGGCCGGGTTGACGTGGTTGGCGTCGGTCAGGGTCCAGTCCTGTGGATACACGAACTGCAGCCCGACAAACGGCGTGATGCGGGTCGAGACGTTCACGTTGCGGGCCGGGCGCGGGCCGTTGTTGGTGACGCGCACGTAGATGTAGTTGGCCTGGCCGCGTTCGACGTTTTTCGAGCGCAGCGGGTCGCTCGGCACGAACACGTTGTCGTCGGTGATGCGCACCACGATATCCGAGAAGTCCCAGAAATTCCCGCCGGTGAACGGCTCGGCGCCGTTGTCCGACGGCGCGTCGCGGATGATCACGTCGGCCGCGTCCAGCGCGCGCAGCACGTTGATGCGGCCGTAGCCCATCTCCTGGTTCCAGCTGCCGCTCGGGTAGCCGGCTGTCTCCGCGTAGGCGACCGTGCCGACCTTCTGTGCGGTGCGTTCGATCAGCGAGCGCACCTGGTCGTTCGACAGGGTGGGGTAGAAGCTGCGGATCAGGGCGGCCTGGCCGGCCACGTGCGGGGTCGCCGACGAGGTGCCGTTAAAGGTCAGCATGAAGTCGCCGCCGGTGCCAGGGGTGGTGTTGTAGCCGTCCGCGCCGCGCCGGTCGGTGGTCGGGATGTGCACGCCGGGCGCCACCACCGAGATCGCGGGGCCGAAGTTGGAGCCCCATCCTTCGCCGTCCGGGCTGGAAGGGCTCTTGCGGTTGTCGATTTCGTCGGACGCGCCGATCGCCATCACCAGCGGGTTGGTGGCCGGGTAGGTGATGGCGCCGTTATGGTTGTGGGTGGCCACGCACTGCACCACGTTGGCGGCGTGCGCCGCGGCGATGGCCGGATCGATGATCGCGTGGCTCCACGCATTCCAGCCGAAGCTCATGCTGATCACCTGGGCGCCGTTGGCGGTGGCCCAGTTGATGCCGGCCGCGACCTCGACGTCGGTCCAGTTCTGGAAGGCGACCGGCTGGATCAGCGCGCTGCCGGCCACGCCGGCCACGCCCAGCCCGTTGTTGAAGCTGGCCGCGACGATGCCGGCGCAGGCGGTGCCGTGGTTGCCGGTGGGGGCGCCGGTCCCGCTCATGCTGCCCAGGTTGATGCCCTGGCCGGAGAACTGCAGGTCGGGGTGGCCCAGGTCCACGCCTTCATCGAGCACGCACACCACCACCGAGGCGCCGGTGGAGAGGTCCCATGCCGTGGTGCCGGCGCCGCCCGCTTCGATGCGCACCATGTCCCACTGCTGCGCGAACAGCGAGTCGGACGGGGCGATGCAGGTCGGCTTTACCATCGGCATGCTCTCGAACTGGACGTCGGACACCAGCGGCATCGATTCCAGCAGGCGCTTGACCATGAAGGCGTTGACTTCGCGCGCGTTGGCGATGGTGAAGTAGCGCAGGCCGTTCAGGAAGCGCGACTTCTCCGGATGCTCTTCCAACTGCGGCTGCGGGTCGCCATCGGCGGCGGCGGCGATCAGGGCGGCCGGCATGTCGGCCAGTCCCTCGCCGCGCTGGCGCAGGCGCACCACCACTGTGGACGGCAGCGGCGACAGCAGGGCGCGGCGTCCGCGCTCGCCGGCCAGGCTGTAGACCGGACCGAGGAAGTCGAGCCCGAGCGGCAGCAGGGTCGCTTCCAGCTTGGTGAACTGGTCGTCGGTAATGGCGCGGCGGGCCTGCACCCAGAAGCGGGTGGAGGTGTTGTTGATCTCCTCGCCCGGCACCGGGCGCTCGATCATGGTCTCCAGCATGAGGTCGAATTGGGCCAGCAGAGGGTCGAGCACGGCGCGGTCGGGTGTGCTCTTGAATGCCAGCAGCAAGCGGCTCGGATCCAGCGTCATCGGAACGCCGTTGCCGTTGATCAACTCTCGTGGAAAGTTTTTCATGTTCGCGATTCCTCATGTGAAAGGTTGGGAACACGAGTCTAGGACGGCGAATTTCCACCGGTTTGCGCCAGCGCAGTAAGCCGCGCGCAACGCGGAACCTGTTTGCGCACACTTTGTACCGGTGCCATGGTTGACCTGGGAGGCCGTTCCGGGTTATGCTTGTCGGCTTTCCGTTCGCTCAGGGAAAGACAATAAGGAAGCGTCCGCAGCACTGTATTGCGGAACCACCAATTTGAGCGTTTAACTATTAGGAAGTCATCATGAAAACTTTTTCCGCTAAAGGACATGAAGTCCAGCGCGAATGGTATGTGATTGACGCGACGGACAAAGTCCTCGGACGTGTTGCCAGCGAAGTGGCACTCCGACTGCGCGGCAAGCACAAGCCAGAATTTACTCCGCACGTCGACACCGGCGATTTCATCGTCGTGATCAACGCAGGCAAACTGCGCGTGACCGGCACCAAGGCCACCAACAAGACCTACTACCGTCACTCGGGCTACCCGGGCGGTATCTACGAAACCAGCTTCCTGAAAATGCAACAGCGTTTCCC
>DASWYE010000062.1:0-20826 GCA_036405115.1 Telluria sp.
CGACTACTGGATGCCGATGGACCAGTACATCGGCGGCATCGAGCACGCGGTCCTGCACCTGCTGTACGCGCGCTTCTGGACCCGCGTGATGCGCGACCTGGGCCTGGTCAAGTTCGACGAGCCGTTCACCAACCTGCTCACCCAGGGCATGGTGCTGAACGAAACCTACTTCCGCGAAGACCCATCGGGCAAGAAGACCTGGTTCAACCCGGCCGACGTGGAACTGACCACGGACGACCGCGGCCGCCCGGTCAGCGCGATCCTCAAGTCCGACGGCCTGCCGGTGCAGCTGGGCGGCACCGAGAAGATGTCGAAGTCGAAGAACAACGGCATCGACCCGCAGGCGCAGATCGAGCAGTACGGCGCGGACACCGCGCGCCTGTTCACCATGTTCGCGGCGCCGCCCGAGCAGACGCTGGAGTGGTCCGAGTCGGGCGTGGAAGGCGCGAGCCGCTTCCTGCGCCGCGTGTGGGCATTCGGCTTTGCGCAGCAGCAGCGTATCGCCGCCGGCCTGGCCGCGCCATCGCTGGACGGCGCGACGGAAGCCCATAAGGCGCTGCGCCGTGAACTGCACAAGATCCTGCAGCAGGCCGACTATGACCTGAAGCGCATCCAGTACAACACCGTGGTCTCGGCCGCGATGAAGATGCTCAACACGCTCGAGTCGAGCAAGCTGGATGAGTCGGCAGTGTCGTCGGCGGTGGTTGCGGAAGGCTACTCGATCTTCCTGCGCGTGCTGTACCCGGTCGCGCCGCACATCACCCACGCGCTCTGGGAACAGCTGGGCTACGCCAGCGTGTACGGCGACATCCTCGACGCCAAGTGGCCGGAAGTGGACCCGGCAGCGCTGGAGCAGGCCGAGATCGAGATGATGATCCAGGTGAACGGCAAGCTGCGCGGCTCGGTCACGGTGCCGAAGGGCGCCGACAAGGCCGCCATCGAAGCGGCGGCGCTCGCCAGCGAGGCGGCGCAGAAGTTCATGGAAGGCGCGGCGCCGAAGAAGGTGATCGTCGTGCCTGGCAAACTCGTCAACATCGTCGTGTAAGGCACGCCATGGCCACCCGTCCCCTCGTTCGCATCGCCGGCGCCTGTGCGCTGGCGTTGGCGCTGGCCTCGTGCGGCTTCCAGCTGCGCGGTTCCAGCGAACTGCCGTTCTCCAGCATCTACCTCGGATTCCCGGAGACTTCGCCGCTGGGCGTTGAGCTCAAGCGCAACCTGCGCGGCGGAAACGCAGTGGTCGTGGACGACGCGGCCCGGGCCGATGCCGCGCTCGAGGTGCTGTCCGAGAGCCGCAACAAGCAGATCCTGTCGCTGAACAGCGCGGGCCGCGTGCGCGAATACCTGCTGCTGTACACGCTGGTGTTCCGGGTGCGCGACAACAAGGGTGGCGAGATCATGCCGGCGACCGAGATCACGCTGCGGCGTAACATCAGCTTCAACGAGTCCGAGACGCTGGCGAAGGAATCGGAAGAGGCGCTGCTGTACCGCGACATGCAGGGCGACCTGGTGCAGCAGATCCTGCGCCGCCTTGCGGCCATCAAGCGTACCCCGGCCTGACGATGCAGCTTCGCGCCGACGCACTGGACGCGCACCTGGCGCGTTCGCTCGCTCCACTGTACGTGATCACCAGCGACGAGCACCTGCTGGCGATGGAGGCGGCCGACAAGATCCGCCGTACCGCGCGCGCGCAGGGCTACTCGGAGCGTGACGTGCTGACCGTCGAGCGCAGCTTCAAGTGGGGCGAGCTGCTCGCCGCGAACCAGGCGCTGTCCCTGTTCGGCGACAAGAAGCTGATCGAGCTGCGCATCCCGACCGGCAAGCCGGGCAAGGATGGCGGCGCGGCGCTGCAAGCCTACGTCAAGGACCTGTCCCCGGATAACCTGACCATGATCACGCTGCCCAAGCTGGACTGGCAGACCGCCAAGGCGGCATGGGTGGGCGCGCTGCAGCAGGCCGCGGTGTACATCGAGATCCCGAGTATCGAGCGCGCGCAGCTTCCGGGCTGGATCGGCACTCGGCTGGCGGCGCAGCAGCAGAGCGCGGACCGCCAGAGCCTGGACTTCATTGCCGACCGCGTCGAGGGCAACCTGCTGGCGGCGCACCAGGAGATCCAGAAGCTGGCGCTGTTGCACGGCCCGGGGCAGCTAAGCTTCGAGCAGGTGCACGACGCGGTGCTGAACGTGGCGCGCTACGATGTGTTCAAGCTGTCCGAGGCAATGCTGGCGGGCGATCCGGCGCGCCTGGTGCGCATGTTGGAAGGCTTGAAAGGCGAGGGCGAGGCGCTGCCGCTGGTGCTGTGGGCGGTGACGGAGGAGATCCGTACGCTGCTCAAGCTGAAAGCGGGCATGGCCTCGGGCCGGCCGCTGGGCGTGCTGCTGAAGGAAGCACGCATCTGGGGCCCGCGCGAACGGATGATGGAACCGGCGCTGCGGCGCCTGTCGCTGCCGGTGCTGGAGCGTGCGCTGCGCGACGCCGCGCAGGTTGACAAGATGATCAAGGGCCTGCGCGCGCGCGAATTCGCCGGCGACGCCTGGGACGCCATGCTGCAGCTGGCCCTGAAAGTCGCCAGCCGCTGAAATCCACCGTCATCCCCGCGTCCGCGGGGATGACGGGGGTAGGGCGAAGATAACCTCATTTTGGCGCGATACGGGGCAGTTCAGCGCGATAGCGCGCGGATCGTTACAATTGAGACCAGATACATCAAATACCGCCCGGATGCCGGTATTTGACAGCACATAGCGCCACATCGGAACAGAACCATGGAAATCACGGCATACATGAGCAAAGTCGGGCAGGACGCCCGCCGCGCGTCGCGCGCGATTGCCCGTTCCGACAGCGCCACCCGCAACCGCGCCCTCGAACTGATCGCCGCCGCCATCGAGCGCGAGTCCGCCGCCCTGCGCAGTGCCAACGCGCAGGACATGGAAGCCGCCCGCGCCGCCGGACTCGAGCCGGCCATGCTCGACCGCCTCGCCTTGTCCGACGCCACCATCGCCACCATGGTCGCCGGCCTGCGCCAGGTCGCCCGGCTGCCGGACCCGGTCGGCGAAATCTCCAACCTCAAGGTCCGCCCCAGCGGCATCCAGGTCGGCCAGATGCGCGTGCCGCTCGGCGTCATCGGCATCATCTACGAGGCGCGTCCCAACGTGACCGTGGACGCGGCAGCCCTGTGCCTCAAAAGCGGCAACGCCGCAATCCTGCGCGGCGGCTCCGAAGCGATCCGCAGCAACCGTGCGCTGGCCGCACTGGTCGCCGAAGGCCTTGCCGGAGCCGGCCTGCCCGCCGACGGCGTGCAGGTGGTCGACACCACCGACCGCGCGGCCGTGGGCCTGCTCGCCACCATGCCGCAATATGTGGACGTGCTGGTCCCGCGCGGCGGCAAGGGACTGATCGAACGCCTGGCCGCCGAAGCGACGGTCCCGATGATCAAGCACCTGGACGGCATCTGCCACGTGTACATCGACGACGCGGCAGACCTGGCCAAGGCGCAGGCGATCGCGTTCAACGCCAAGTGCCACCGCTACGGCACCTGCAACACGATGGAGACGCTGCTGGTCGCGCGTTCGATCGCACCGACAGCGCTTCCGCGGCTCGCGGAACTGTATGCGCAGCAGCAGGTCGAACTGCGCGCGGACGGAGAAGCCTACGACATCCTGCAGGGCTACCCGCACCTCGCGCACGCCGTGGACGCCGACTGGTCCACCGAATACCTGGCCCCGATCCTGGCGGTGAAGGTCGTGACAGGAATGGACGAAGCGATCGACCATATCAACACCTACTCCTCGCGCCACACGGATGCCATCGTCACCGAAAACTATTCGGACGCGATGCGCTTCCTGCGCGATGTGGATTCCGCGTCGGTGATGGTCAACGCCTCGACCCGGTTCGCGGACGGATTCGAATATGGCCTCGGCGCGGAGATCGGCATCTCGAACGACAAGCTGCACGCGCGCGGCCCCGTCGGGCTGGAAGGCCTGACCTCATTGAAGTACGTCGTGCTGGGGCACGGCGAAGTACGCAAGTAATTTAAACAATCAAGGATCACAATGCTCTGGATTAAAGCGGTTCACATCGTCCTCGTCGCCTCCTGGTTCGCAGGCCTGTTCTACCTGCCGCGCATCTTCGTCAACCTGGCGATGGAATCCGATGCTGCCGCCACCAGCCGCCTGCTGCTGATGGCGCGCAAGCTGTACCGCTTCACCATCATGCTGTCGGTGGTGGCGGTCCTGACCGGCCTGTGGCTGTGGCTGGGCTACGGATTCCGTGGCGGCTGGCTGCACGCCAAGCTCACGCTGGTGCTCCTCGTGATCGGCTACCAGCACGCCTGCGGCTCGCTGCTGAAGAAGTTCGAGCAAGGCAAAAACGTACGCAGCCATAAGTGGTTCCGCTGGTTCAATGAAGTGCCGGTGGTGCTGCTGCTCGCGATCACGATCCTGGTCGTGGTCAAGCCATTCTAAAAGGGGTTGACCCCTCAGGGACTGTCTCGAAGGAGGCTGTCCCCAACATCAACACAACGGATAAAGGGTACTCCCGATGACATCATTTTTCTGCCCATGCCCGCGCGGCATGGAGGCCGCTCTGGCCGAGGAGCTGGGCGAGATCGCCCAGCAAAGCCGCACCCTGCGCGTGCACAACCAGGTTCCGGGCGGCGTGCACTGCTCCGGCGAAATGCAGGACGCATGGCGCATCAACCTGCACTCGCGCATCGCGTCGCGCGTGCTGATGCGCATGGCGCAATCCAGCTACACCAACGAGAACGACATTTACGACCTGGTGCTGGCGCAGCCGTGGGAAGACTGGTTCAGCGTGCACCACACGATCCGCGTCGACATCACCGCCGTGAAGTCCCCGCTCAAGAGCCTGGAGTTCACCACGCTGAAAATCAAGGACGCCGTGTGCGACCGCTTCCGCGACCAGTTCAACAAGCGCCCGTCGGTTGACACGCGCGAACCGGACATGCGCATCTTCGGCTTCCTCGACCAGCGCAACTTCACGATCTACCTCGACACCTCCGGCGAAGCGCTGTTCAAGCGCGGCTGGCGCGAGGAGACCGGCGACGCGCCGCTGCGCGAGAACCTGGCCGCCGGCCTGCTGCGCGTGGCTGGCTGGAAGCCGGGCGTGCCGCTGTTCGATCCTATGTGCGGCTCCGGCACGATCCTGATCGAAGCCGCCCAGATGGTGCAGGGCATCCCGGCCGGCGCGCGCCGCCGCTTCGCGTTCGAAAAGTTCGCCGACCACGACGCCGCCGCCTGGACGCAGATGCGCACCGACGTGAAGCCGAATCCGCTCCCGAGCGAGCCGACCATCTTCGGCAGCGACATCTCGGGCGACATGGTCGCCATGACACGCCACAACCTGCGCGCCGCCGGCATCATGTTCGACGTCCCGCTCAAGCAGATCGAGGCGCAAGAGGTCAAGCCGCCGACGGAGCAGCCGGGCATCCTGCTGACCAACCCGCCGTACGGCGAGCGTATCGGCGTGCGCGGCGACTCCACCATCCCCGCCGACGAGATGGCGACCGGCTTCTACGCCGCGCTGTCGAAGACGCTCAAGCAGCGCTTCGCCGGCTGGACCGTGTACCTGTTCACCGCCGACCTGTCGGTGCCGAAGCTGCTGCGCCTGAAGGAGTCGCGCAAGACGCCGTTCTTCAACGGCGCGCTCGAATGCCGCCTGTTCAAGTTCGACATGGTGGCCGGCTTCAACCGCCGCGAGGAAGCGATGCCGAAGAGCGAAGGAGCGTAAGCGCCCCATGTTCCCGCCCCAGCCCCCGAACCTGACCCCGGAAGAACCCGCCACCCAGGTGGTGCCGCCGCCGGAACCACCGCATCCGATCAAGATGCTGACGGCAACCGGGCTGGCCGTGGTGCTGGCCTGCCTGTCGATGCTGGGGCCTTTCAGCATCGACACCTACCTGCCCGCATTCCCCGATATCCAGGCCTCGCTGCGCGCCTCGCCGCTGGAAGTGCAGCAGACGCTGACGGCCTACATGCTGGCGTTTTCCGGCATGGTGCTGTGGCACGGCGCCATCTCGGACGCATTCGGGCGCCGCAACGTGATCCTGGTCTCGCTGGTGGTGTTCGCGATTGGCACGCTGGGCTGCGCCTCGGCCTACACCGTGCACTACCTGTGGGTGTTCCGCATCATGCAGGGCGTGTCGGCCGGGGCCGGGGTGGTGGTGGGGCGCGCGATCATCCGCGACCTGTACCACGGCGCGCCCGCCGCGCGGCTGCTGTCGATGGTCACCATGATCTTCTCGATCGCGCCCGCGGTCGCGCCGATCCTCGGTGGCTGGGTCGTCAAGTTCACCAACTGGCGCGTGATCTTCCTGCTGCTGCTGGCCTACACGATCGTCCTGTTCTGGGTGTGCTGGCGCCGTCTGCCCGAGACGCTGCCCCAGGAAAAGCGCCAGCCGTTCAACCCGCGCTTCCTGTGGCACAGCTACAGCACCATCTACCGTTCGCCGCTGTTCCACATGAAGGCGGGACTGGTGGCGATGAATTTCGCCGGCCTGTTCCTGTACATCACGGCCGCGCCGGTGATGCTGCCGCAAAGCCTGGGCCTGGGTCCCGACCAGTTCGGGTGGCTGTTCATTCCGGCAGTCTCGGGCATCTTCTTCGGCGCGCTGCTGGCCAACCGGCTGGCCGGCCACATGCCGATCGCGACCCAGATCCAGCGCGGCTTCGTGTGCATGCTGGCGGCCGGCGCGGTGAACGTCCTGTTCCACACGCTGCACGCGCCGGCCCTGCCGTGGACCGTCCTGCCGCTGTTCTTCTACACGCTGGGGATGTCGGTGGTGGCGCCGGGCGCCACGCTGCTGGCGCTCGACCTGTTCCCGCACATCCGCGGGACCGTGGCTTCGGCCCAGTCGTCGGCCAGCACCCTGCTGGCGGCGATCGTGGCGGGTGTGCTCGCGCCCGCGCTGTCCCATTCGGTGCTGCTGCTGGCGGTCGGCCAGCTCATGTTCGCGCTCGGCGGGGTAGGGCTCTGGATCGCGTCCCGTAAATACAAAGGGCGGATTGCGAACGAAACCCGGGGTTAACGGCAGTTGCGTGGCAAACATGAAACGTTTTCCACAGCACTGTTGTACGGAGTCAATTATTGAGTGTATATATGCTAAGATGCATGAGTAAACGCACAATAAGAGAGGGTTTTACCCTTCTGCCCGGCGCATCACACTGCAAGAAAAACATGCACGGCGGCTCACGCCGCTGACGGAAAAACCTCGGACGACGCGTGCTGAGACTATGCATCAATCGGACCACGATATTCGCAATCGCCTGCTCATTGCCCGCTTGCCGGCAATGCCGCAGATCCTGATCAAGCTCATCGAGCATTTGCAGGCCGACGACCTCGGCATGCCGGAGCTGGCCGCCCTGATTGCGAAGGACGCGGGGATGACGACCAAGATCCTGTCGGTCGCCAACAGCTCTGCCTACCACCGTGCCAGCCGCAGCCCCGGACTGGAGCAGGCGCTGGTGGCACTCGGCACCGACATGATCAAGACCATGGTGATCAGCGAGTCGGTGTACCAGACCTTCTCCAACTTCCCGCATTCCGGCAGCACCGACCTGCGCGCGTTCTGGAAGAATTCGCTCACCGCCGCCGTGATCGCGCGCGACGTGGCGCGCCGCATCGAGTACGCGCACGCCGAGGAAGCCTACCTGGCGGGCCTGATGCACAACGTCGGCCGGCTCGCGCTGCTGGCGACCGCGCCCAAGGAATACGCCTACAACTTCACCGCCCGCGACGACGAGGACCTGTGCGCGGTCGAGCAGCGCACCCTGCAGATCACCCACACAGAAGCTGGCGCCTGGCTGGTCGAGCGCTGGAACCTCGATTCCTTCCTGGCCGATGCGCTGCTGTACCACCACGAACCAAGCACGCGGCTTGAATCCGCGCACCCGCTGATCCGCATCGTGCGGGTCGCGCACGTGCTGGCCTGCCATCCGGAAGACGAACAGCTGGTGGAACAGACGCTGCCCCTGTGCGGCCTGTCGCAGAACGAAGCGCAGGAGATCGCTGCCGGCGCCGGGCGCCAGGTCGAGAAATCGGCGGCCTGCCTCGGCATCGACCTGGAAGGCGCGGACGAGATCGTGCAGCCGCCGGCCAGCGCGCCGCCGCCGGCCGACCCGGTCCAGCAGCGCCTGTCCGAGGAAGTGCGCAACCTGGTGATGGTGTCCGAAGTCGGGCAGACGCTCGCGCGCCAGCAGGGCGAACAGGGCCTGATCGAATCGATGACGCGTTCGGCGCGCATCCTGTTCAACTTCGACACCGCAGTGGTGCTGCTGGAGAACCCGACCGGGCAGGCACTGGTCGGCACGCCCGGCGGCATGGACCAGCAACGCATCTCCGAATTCTCGATCCCGCTGGCCAAGGGGGGCGTGGTGGCCGAAGCGGCGCTGGAACGGCGCCTGGCATTCGTGGACCGCAGCACCCCGGGCCTGGGCCTGGCCGAGGAACAGCTGCTGCGCATGCTCGGCAGCGACACCATGGTGTGCGTGCCGCTGGTGGCCGGCGCTCGCTGCCTCGGCGTAATGCTGGGCGGCGTCGCCGCGTGGCAGGTCAGCGCCACCCAGCGCCGCGAGCGTTTCATGCAGGCGTTCGGCGTGCAGGCCGCCAACGCGCTGGAAACCGCGATCTCCGAACGGGGCCACGCGCGCCGCCAGCTCGCCCACGTGGCCGAGGAATACCGCGAAGCTTCGCGCCGCGTGGTGCACGAGGTGAACAACCCCCTCTCGATCATCAAGAACTACCTGTCGGTGCTGGACAACAAACTGGCGCGGCGCGAGCCGGTGGTCGGCGAGATGTCGATCCTGAACGAGGAAATCGACCGCGTCGGCCAGCTGATCGGCGGTCTGGCGGACCTGCAGCCATCGACCACGGTGCGCCCGACCGACGTGGCGAAAGTGGCCGAGGACGTGCTGCGCCTGTTCTCCGCCACCGACTTCGTGCCGTCCAAGGTCGATGTCGCGCTGGAGATGGGCGAGCATCCTTCCGATGTCGAAGGCGATGCCGACATCCTCAAGCAGATCCTGGTCAACCTGGTCAAGAATGCGGTCGAGGCCCTGTGCGAGGTGCCGGATGGCGGCCGCATCGTGATCGCCAACCGCGGCTACGTGAACCGCGACCGCAGGCTGTACCTCGAGCTGGCGGTCACCGACACCGGTCCCGGCATGCCGCCGGAAGTGCTGGCGCACCTGTTCTCGCCGGTCCGTTCGTCCAAGCCGGGCGCGCACCATGGCCTCGGCCTGTCGATCGTGCACAGCCTGGTGCGCAAGCTCGGTGGGCTGGTCAGCTGCCGCAGCAGCCGCGCCGGCACCACCTTTGAAATCCTGCTGCCGGTGCGTGCCACGGGCGCAGTTGCCGGTCCCCAGCCGCGCGCACTAGATTCCGTTTAAGGCTTCACAATGATCCAAGAACCTGGCAACGCTGCCCCCGGGGCAATCGCACACAACGTGGCGACGCCCATTGACGGGGAGGCGCTGCCGCGCCTGCTGCTGGTAGACGACGAGCCGCGCCTGCTGTCGTCACTATACGAACTCCTCAATACCGGCGCGTACCACCTGGTCACCGCCACCTGCGGCAGCGAGGCGCTGGCGCACCTGGCGCGGATGCACTTCGACCTGGTGCTGCTCGACCTGCGCCTGCCGGACATGAGCGGCCACGAGATCATGGACTTCATGAACTCCAAGGGCATCGATTCGGACGTGATCGTGATGAGCGGCGATGTCGGGATCGAAGCGGCGATCGGCGCGCTCAAGCGCGGCGCCTACGACTACCTGCGCAAGCCATACAGCCGCGAGGAACTGAGCAAGACCGTCGGCAACGCGCTCAAGCAGCGCCGCCTGGCCGATACCAATGCGCGCATCGCCTCGCAACTGGAAACCTCCGAGAAGATGTACCGCTACCTGGTCGACTCCTCGCCGGACATCATCTACACGCTCAACCACGAGGGCAAGTTCACCTTCGTGAACGACCGCGCGCACCAGCTGCTTGGCCTGTCGCGCGAGGAACTGCTGGGCAAGCACTACTCGATCCTGGTGCATGACGAGGACATCGAGCGCGCGCGCTACGTGTTCAACGAGCGCCGCCCGGACGACCGCGCGCGCAATGTCGAACTGCGCCTGAAGTGCTTCAACGGCACCGGCGAGCGCACCTTCAACAACACCCTGATGACGATCTCGCTGAACTCGATCGGCATGCACGTTCCGCACGGCGAGGTCAAGAAGCACGACTACTTCGGCACCTATGTGGTGGCGCGCGACATCACCGACCGCAAGCGCGCCGAGGAAGTGATCTCCTACCAGGCCTACCACGACATCCTGACCGACCTGCCGAACCGCATGCTGTTCAAGGACCGGCTGGGACTGGCCCTGATCCAGGCCAAGCGCAAGATGGCCGAGCTGGCGGTGATGTTCATCGACCTGGACCGCTTCAAGCTGGTCAACGACACGCTTGGCCACGTCAAGGGCGACGACCTGCTCACGCAGGTGTCGGCGCGCCTGAAGGAATGCCTGCGCCGCGGCGATACGCTGGCGCGCCAGGGCGGCGACGAGTTCACCATCGTGTTGCCGGAGCTGCGCGAGCGCGCCGACGCCGGCGCCATCGCCGAGAAGTTTCTCGATTGCCTGCAGCGGCCATTCGACCTCGATGGTCACCAGGTCCACATCTCGGCATCGATCGGCATCGCGATCTACCCGCACAATGGCGAGACCATCGACGAGCTGCTGCGACACGCAGATATCGCCATGTACCAGGTCAAGGCGCAGGGCAAGAACGGCCATGCGTTCTACGACGATTCGATGCAGGACGTGTCGCACCAGAAGATCGCGCTGGAGCAGGCGCTGCGCCGCGCGCTTGAGCAGGGCGAGCTGGAGATGTACTACCAGCCGCAGGTCGACGTGTCCACCGGCCGCATCGTTGCCGCCGAAGGCCTGATGCGCTGGAACCATCCAACCCGCGGCCTGCTGACCGCCGGCGAGTTCCTGCCATTCGCGGAAGAGAACGGCCTGATGCTGCCGATCTCCGACTGGATGCTCGGCGCGCTGTGCCGCGACCTGATGGTGTGGAATGCCAACGGCGGCGGCGACGTGCGCCTGTCCCTCAACCTGTCGCCGCAATACCTGGACCGCGGCGACTTCTTCGAAAAAATGCGCGGTGCGCTGGTGCGCTACGGGATCTCGCCGGCCCAGATCGAGGTCGAGATCACCGAGAACATCTGCATCCGCAACCCGCAGCACGCGATCGAGCAGCTCAACCGCCTCGGCCAGCTTGGCATCTCCGTTGCGATCGACGATTTCGGCACCGGCTACTCGTCGCTGTCCTACCTGCACCGCTTCCCGGTCAACACGATCAAGATCGACCAGTCCTTCGTGCGCGAGATCCACGACGACGCCAGCCACTATCCGGTGATCCTGGCGATCATCTCGATCGCGCGCGGGCTGGGCCTGAACCTGGTCGCGGAGGGCGTAGAGACCGAGATGCAGTCGCGCTACCTGCAGGCGAATGGCTGCAACGTCATGCAGGGCTACTACTACCACCGACCGATCTCCCTGACCCAGTTCGTCGGCGTTCTGCAGAAGCAGGGCGCGCCAGCCGCCGCGGAAGCGCCGCTGGTCGCCATCCAGGCATAAGGCCTGCGTCACCCCATGTCACAAGACACCTCGCCACCGGACGGCCACACCGCGGAGTACCTCCGCGTGAAGGCGCTCGCCGAGCGCGGGGTGTCCAATGCCCAGCACCGACTCGGCTTCATGTACGTGAACGGCCAGGGCGTGGAAAAGAACGACGAGCTGGCGCTGCTCTGGTACCGCCGCGCCGCCGCTGCCGGCGTCGAGCAGGCCCAGTACAACCTGGGCGTGATGTACCAGAAGGGGCAGGGCGTGGCCTGCGACTTCGCGGAAGCGGCGCACTGGTACCGCGAGGCCGCCGAGCAGGGTTACGCCGCCGCCCAGTACAACCTGGGCTGGATGTACGCGAAAGGCCAGGGCGTGGCGCAGGACCCGCACATGGCCATGCACTGGTTCAGCCGCGCCGCCGAACAGGGCGACCCCGGCGCCCAGAACAACCTCGGCATGATGTACGAGACCGGCAAAGGCGTGCCGCAGGACCTCGACCTGGCGCTGTCGTGGTACCGGCGCGCGGCGGGGCAGGGCTACGCCCGCGCCCAGTTCAACCTCGCGCTGCGCTACGACAGCGGCCAGGGCGTGCCGCGCGACCAGGACCAGGCGGTTGCCTGGTTCCACAAGGCCGCGGCGCAGGGCTACGCGCCGGCCCAGTTCAACCTCGGCCTCAAGTACGACAAAGGCCAGGGCGTGGAGCAGGACACCCGCTCGGCCATCGACTGGTACCGCCGCGCCGCCGAGCAGGGGCATGCCAGCTCGCAGTTCAACCTTGGCCTGGTCTATGAGAACGGGCATGGCATCAACCGCGACGAGCAGCAGGCGCTGGCCTGGTTCGGCAAAGCCGCCGCGCAAGGCCACGCCGGCGCGCAGGACATCATGGGCATGCGCCACGAGCACGGCCAGGGCGTGGCGCAGGACTACGCGCTCGCGGCATCGTGGTACCTGAAGGCGGCCGAGCAGGGCTCGGCCAGCGCGCAGTACCATCTCTGCCAGTTGTATGCCTCCGGCCTCGGCGTACCGCAGGACGCCAACGTGGCGCACGAGTGGTGCTGCAAGGCGGCCAGCCAGGGGCACCTGCGCGCGCAGTTCGAGATGGGCCTGCGCCACGAGCACGGCAACGGCGTCCGGCGCGACCTGCGCGCCGCGCTAGCGTGGTTCCTGCGCGCGGCGGAACAGGACTACGCGCCGGCCCAGTTCATGGCCGCGCGCCTGCTGGACGATCCGGACGAGCAGACCTTCGACGCCACTCAGGCCTTCCATTGGTACCGCAAGGCTGCCGAGCAGGGCCACGCACAGGCGGAGTTTGCGCTCGGCCTGCGCTTCGACAACGGACATGGTGTGCCGCGCGACTATGAAGCGGCGCATTTCTGGTACCTCCGCGCCGCGCGCCAGGGCCACGCGCGCGCCCAGTTCAACCTGGGCGTGATGCACAGCTGCGGCCACGGCGCCCAGCTCGACCTGATGCAGGCTTGCGGCTGGCTGCTGCAGGCCAGCCAGAACGGCTACGAGGCCGCGCGCGCCCAATTGCGCCGCCTGCAGGCGCGCCTGAACCCGGCGCAGCGCGACACGCTGGAGCGCTTTACCGCCAACGACGCCAGCGCCCAGCCCGCCGCCCTCGCGGCCTGAACCCGAAGGGGGACTGTCCCTCCGGGACTGTCCCCGGCCTTTTGTTGGCGTAGAACGACAGGGAACAGTCCTGCCGCCTTGGCGCGCAGGGACCGTCCCCGGAACCAACCCATCCGGACATGCTAAACTACTGTATAAACATACAGTTAAGCAATTTTGGATGGAACTTACCGACAAGCTCGAGATCCTGGCCGACGCGGCCAAGTACGACGCATCCTGCGCCAGCAGCGGCGCACCGAAGCGCAGCTCGGATGGCAAGGACGGCTTCGGCGCCACCAGCGGCATGGGTATCTGCCACAGCTACACGCCGGACGGGCGCTGCGTCTCGCTGCTCAAGATCCTGCTCACCAATTTCTGCATCTACGACTGCCAGTACTGCGTCAACCGGCGCAGTTCCAACGTGCCGCGGGCGCGCTTCGCGGTCGATGAGGTGGTCAGGCTCACCACCGATTTCTACTTCCGCAATTACATCGACGGCCTGTTCCTCAGCTCCGGCATCATCCAGTCGGCCGACTACACGATGGAGCAGCTGGTCCAGGTGGCACGCGAACTTCGCGAAGTGCACCAGTTCCGCGGCTACATCCACCTCAAGACCATCCCCGATGCCGATCCCGCGCTGATTGCAGCCGCCGGCAAATATGCCGACCGCCTGAGCGTGAACATAGAACTGCCGACCCAGGACAGCGTCCGGAAGCTGGCGCCGGAAAAGAGCGTGCACACCATCAAGCTGGCGATGGGCGCGATCCGAAGCAGGCTCGATGAGAAGGAAGCCGAACCGAAGGCGCCGCGCTTCGCGCCGGCCGGCCAGAGCACGCAGATGATCGTCGGCGCCGACGCCAGCGACGACCAGACCATCCTGTCGACGGCCGAAACGCTGTACACCAGCTACAAGCTCAAACGGGTGTACTACTCCGCGTTCAGCCCGATCCCGCAGAGCCCCAAATCCGTGCCGCTGGTGCCGCCACCGATGCTGCGCGAGCACCGGCTGTACCAGGCCGACTTCCTGCTGCGCAGCTACGGCTTCCAGGCCGGCGAGCTGCTGCCGGCCAGCGGTGGCAACCTCGCGCTCGACATCGACCCCAAGCTGGCGTGGGCGCTGTCGCACCGCGAGCACTTCCCAATGGACCTGAATATGGCCGACCAGGCCATGATCGCGCGCGTGCCTGGCATCGGCCTGCGCAACGCCAAACGCATCGTGGAATTGCGCCGCACCCGGCGCGTGCGCTACGCCGACCTCACGCGCCTGCGCTGCAGCATGAAGAAAGTCGCTCCCTTCATCGTGGTGGCCGACTACCATCCCGCGCGTGACACCACCCCGTCCGAGGCGCTGCGCCAGTCGCTGGCCGATGCGCCCCGGCAGATGAACCTGTGGCCGGAGCTGAAGGCGGCATGAGCGCGTCCTCCGCCGTGGCGCAGGGCCGGGCGGTATTCGCCGACTCCTTCGACGCCTGGCGCACGGCGGCGCGCGACCTGCTCGCGCACGGTATCGCCCCGCACCAGGTGCAATGGACCGAAGTGGAGGGCGGCGGCGACCTGTTCGCCATGGCCGCGCCAGCCGCGCGCGACGGCGAAGCCCAACCCGCTACACTGGAGCGACCCTTCCAACTTCAGGTGTCGCGCACCCTCATGGAACTGCTGCGGACCGCCGCCTGCTGCCGTGAACCGGACCGCTGGGCCTTCCTGTACCGCGTGCTGTGGCGCTGGCAGCAGGGCGAACACGACGTCGCCTCGCCCGCCGACCGGGACGGCGCGCGCCTGGCCGGGATGGCCAAGGCGGTGAGCCGCGAAATCCACGACATGCACGCCTACGTGCGCTTTCGCGAGCGCCCGGCCGACGCCGGACCGCCGCGCTTTGTCGCGAGGTTCGAGCCGCGCCACGACGTGCTGGCGCAGGTGACCGATCACTTCCGCCACCGCATGGGCGGCGCCAGCTGGATGATCGCCACACCCGACGCGACCGTGATGTGGGACGGAAGCGCGCTGCACTCGACCGGGCCGCTGCTGTCCGGCGCCGCCGATATCGAGGACGCCGGCGAGGCGCTCTGGCTCACCTACTACCGCAGCATCTTCAACCCCGCGCGACTGAACACGCAGGTGATGCAGGGTCATATCCCGCAGCGCTTCTGGAAGAACCTGCCGGAAGGCGCTATCGTCCCCGCCATGGTGACGGAAGCCGCGAATGGCGCGCGCCGCACCGGCCAGGCGCAGGCCGTCAGCCAGCGCAAGGGCCGCACCGTGCCGGTCGCCCCCGAGAGCGCGCAACCTGATCGCGAAGAACCCTCCACTCTGGACCAGTGCCGCCGCTGCGACCTGTGGAAGAACGCGACGCAAGGCGTCCCGGGCGAAGGAGCGAAACGCGCGAAGATCATGCTGGTGGGCGAGCAGCCGGGTGACCAGGAAGACATCGCCGGCCATCCGTTCGTGGGTCCGGCCGGACAGCTGCTCGAACGCGCCATCGCGCAAGCGGGCCTGGACCGCAAGAAGCTGTATGTCACCAACGCGGTCAAGCACTTCAAGTGGGAGCCGCGCGGCAAGCGCCGCATGCACAAGACGCCTGCGCAGCGCGAGGTGGACGCCTGCCGCTACTGGCTGGAGGGCGAGCTGGCCAGCGTCCGTCCACAGGTAGTGGTGGCGCTTGGCAGCACTGCGCTGAAGGCGGTCCTCGCCGATTCCGGCGCCACCCTGAAGGAGGCGATCGGCGAGCCGTTCATGCATGACGGCCGCTGGGTCGTGGCGACCTACCATCCATCCTATGCGCTGCGCGTGCCTGACGCCGCCGCACGCGAACAGGCCTTTGATGCGATCGTCGTCGCGCTGGAACGTGCGCGCCAACTGGGTGGCACGGCATGAAAGACCGAACTCGACAGTTGCGACAACTCGGGTACACTCCGTGGTCGACAACTCTGGACGCTCCGCTTCATGACCACCACCACTGTATTTCCGGCTGCCCTGATCGCGGAGGCCGGCGACGCGCCATGTGCGGGTTGCCGTAACGGCGTAGAACTCGATATCGAGTTCGAGTTCGCCTACCAGCCGATTGTCGATGTCGCGGCACGGACCATTTTCGGCCATGAAGCGCTGGTGCGCGGACCGAACGGCGAGTCGGCCTACAGCGTGCTGTCGCAAGTGAATGACCAGAACCGCTACAAGTTCGACCAGGCCTGCCGCGTGAAAGCGGTGGCTGGCGCGGCGCGCATCGGCATCCGCGAGTACCTGTCGATCAATTTTCTCCCCAACGCGGTATACCGCCCCGATCTCTGCCTGCGCACCACCCTGGCCGCGGCGCGCGCATATGATTTCCCGATCGAGCGCATCATCTTTGAAGTGACCGAAGGCGAACAGGTACGCGACCGTAAGCACCTCGTCAGCATTTTCGAAGAGTACCGCCGCTTCGGCTTCCAGACCGCGATCGACGATTTCGGTGCGGGCTACGCAGGGCTCAACCTGCTGGCCGAGTACCAGCCTCATTTGGCAAAGCTGGACATGGACCTGATCCGCGGCATCGACACGCATCGTCCGCGCCAGCTGATCGTTACCAATCTGGTTGCGATGTGCCGCGACCTGGGTGTGCGGGTGCTGGCGGAAGGCGTCGAGACGCGCGCGGAACGCGACTTCCTGCGCTCTGCCGGCATCGAACTGATGCAGGGTTACTTTTTCAGTAAGCCGGTGTTCCAGGGCATCGGCGTGATCGACGACGCGCTGTGGGAATAGCCCCCGGCGGTTTTATTGCGCGTGCCCGGACGCGATAACCGCTGCCCAGGCCAGCGCCAGCGCGACGTCCGCGTAATCGCTCCCCATTGAGCTTACTTTCCAGGGCGCATGACATTCGCACTGCGTCCTCAGTATCGTTTAAGTAACAGTCTGTATCTTGCCGTCATGTATTTATAGTCCGGTCACAATCGTAACCGCTATGACTGAAGGATGATCAGCATGTTGAATCGTTTTATCGTCGCACTTTGCCTGCTGGCGTTAGCCGGGCCTTCGATCTCGCAGGCAGCGCCGGAACCGTCCATTGTGGAATCCGCCGCACCGGAACCTGCTGACGTGGGCGAAAAAATCCTCGTGGTCGGCCAGCGGCCCGGGCCCGGATTATGGAAGGTATCCAAAGGGGATCACACGATGTGGATCTTCGGATCCTATGCGCCGCTACCGATCAAGATGGAGTGGCGCTCCCACGAAATCGAGTCGATCCTGTCCCAGGCCCAGGAATTCATTTCTCCGCCTTCGGCTGCGCCCGACATATCGATGCTGCGCATGGTGACGCTCGTACCGTTTGCATTCGGCGCCACCAAGATACCCGATGATAAAAAATTGAGCGATGTCCTGCCGCCCGATATTTATTCGCGCTGGGTTCCGTTGAAACAGAAATACCTTGGCAAGGACGACGGCGTCGAGCGGGAGCGGCCGATATTCGCGGCAGACCGCCTGTATTGGGCGGTGCTGAAGCAGGCGGGACTCGGAAATGGACGCGATGTGCGCGAGCGGATCAACCAGCTGGTCAAAAAGAACAACATCAAGGTGACCAATCCCGCCATCAAGCTCGCGGTCGACAGCCCGGTCAGGGCGATTCGTGAGTTCAAGAAGTCGAGCCTGGACGATACCGAGTGCTTTGCGAAGACGCTGGAGCAGCTGGAGACCGACATCGATAATATGAAATTGCGCGCCAACGCATGGTCCAAGGGCGATGTCGACGCAATCCGGAAGCTGACGTTCCCGGACCGGGCTGGGGCATGCAGCAACGCGATCATCAGCAGCGGTGCACTGAAAAAACAGCCTGGGTTTCAGGATGTCGACGCGCGGATGAAAGAGGCATGGATGGCCGCCGTGGAGAAATCGATCGCCGCGAACAAGACCACGTTCGCTGTGCTGCCGATGCGGTATGCGCTCGACCCGAACGGCTACCTGGCCGATTTGAAGGCACGAGGCTATACCGTCGAAAATCCTGAGTAAGCCCTCAGCCGGAATCGGGAGTGTCCGTCCATATCCAGAGAGTCAGGGCTACCGAAAGAGCGAAGGGCTACCAGGTCGAAGATCCGGAGTAGTGCATCGCGAGCCAGGCGATTCCATTTGATTGCGATGCATCGAGGCGCTGCCAGGCAAGCGCGGATATCGTTACGGGAGCAAGACCCTCCAGGAATATCCACCTCTCGAACGTGAGCGATAACGCCAAGCATGCACGCGCTGATATCCAGGCCCTGCGCGGGCTTGCCGTGCTGCTCGTCGTTCTGTACCACGCCAAAATTGGCGGGTTGGCCGCTGGCTACCTGGGGGTCGACATCTTCTTCGTGATATCCGGGTACCTGATTACGCAGCTGGTCGGGTCCGGAATCCTGCGCGGGGATTTCTCGTTCAGGGAATTCTATTTCAGGCGCGCCAAAAGGCTGCTCCCCGCCGCCTACGCCACTTTCGCGCTGACCGCAGTCCTCGCGCCCTGGTTCCTGAATCAGGAGGAACTGCGCGACTTCGGCACCCAGCTCGCGGGCGCAGTCACCTTCACCGGCAATTTCGTGCTGTGGCAGCAAACCGGTTACTTTGAAGGGACCAGCGACCTGAAACCGCTGCTGCATGTCTGGTCGCTCGCAATCGAGGAGCAGTACTACTTCCTGCTGCCGGCGGCCTTGCTGATGGTCCGACCGTCCCGCTGGATTAGCGGGGCCGTGGTCTTGATAATCCTCAGCCTTGGCCTGTGCATCCTGGGCGGGATAGTCAAGCCGGTCGCGACCTTCTACCTGCTGCCAACGCGCGCCTGGGAGCTGCTGATTGGTTCGCTCGGCGCCTTGTGGACACTGCGTGCAAGCGCGAACGGGCAGAAGCCTACTGCCGCACCCGGCCGCCCGGTGCTGCTCCTGTCCCTGGCATGCCTGCTGCTGTTGCCGTTCTTTCCGCTCGATGGCGCCCACCCGGGGTGGAATGCCTTTCTGGTTTGCGCTGCCACCTTGATGGTGATCTTGTGCAATAGCCCGTGGCTCAATGCGGCACATGCCGTACGGCCGCTCGCGCGAATCGGGGATTTTTCCTACTCGCTGTACCTGGTGCATTGGCCCGTCATCGCCTTCGTCAGGAATTCCTGGGTCGGCAGCGGCGCCGAAGTGCCGCTGTATCTTCGGCTGGCGACCGTGGTCCTGTCATTCATCGCGGCTTTCCTGCTCTATCGCTTCATCGAGGATCCGGTAAGGAAGAGTAATTTCGCCTTGTCGACACCGCTGGTTGGCAAAACCGTGCTCACTTCCGTTCTGCTGGTGTCGATTATCCCGCTCACCATGTCTTTCGTTCCCCAGCACGTCGACTACAGCATGATCCGAAGGACGAATTTCGGCTTTTCCGAAGCGTGTGAATACACCACCGCTTTCAGGTCCAGGCCGGAATGCCGGAGCAGCGCGACGCCGGACCTGCTGGTGTGGGGAGATTCATACGCCATGCACCTGGTCCCCGGACTGCTCGGCGAATGGCAAGGCGGCGGCGTGATCCAGGCGACCATGAGCCAGTGCGGCCCGTTCCTCGGACTCGCGCCAAAAAACCTGGTCAAGCCGGAAGCCGGAATGTACAAGACCCGCGCGTGGGCCGAGAGCTGCATCGCATTCAACCAGTCCGTGATGGATTTCCTGCGATCGGCACCATCGATCAGGATTGTGGTGTTGTCGAGCCCATTTTCCCAATACGTCACCCGGGAAAACCAGGAATTTGTGGTGGCCGGGGATAGCCAGCCTGCGTCCCGGCCGGTCACTGCCGCGGCCGCGCTGGCGGGCCTGCATCGGACTGTCAGCGGGATTCGTTCCCTCGGCAAGAGCGTGGTCCTGGTCGCTCCGCCGCCATCGTCCGATTTCAATGTGGGCGGGTGCCTGGAGCGGCATCTTAGTGGCGCATTCGTGTTGGGCGGGCGGCCCGGTTGCCTCATCAGCCGCGCAGAATACCTGGCGAAGCGCGCCGACGTGCTCAGCTTCATACGATCGGCGGAAAGCGACGCCGACATTCCCGTGATCCGTTTCGATCCATGGTTATGCGATGCACTCTCGTGCAAGACCATGCTCGACGGTACGATGGTGTACCGGGACGGGGGACATTTTTCGTATGCCGGATCAAGACTGATGGCAGCGCGCATGCAGCTGGCGCGCTTGATCCAGGAGAAGGCGAAATAAACGAGCGACATCGATGCGCCCGGAGGGGATTGTCGTTAATACATAAAGCCGCGTAAAATGCGGTGTCCGCGGGTGTAGCTCAATGGTAGAGCAGAAGCTTCCCAAGCTTACGACGAGGGTTCGATTCCCTTCACCCGCTCCATTCGCCATGTCGGATGTTTTCTCGATTGTGCCCCGGTGGCCAAGCCATCGTATTTCGCCCCCCTGTTTTCGTATCCCGTCGCCTTCCGCTTTTTGTCCCGGCAGGCAGGCCGTTAGACTACGCTCATTAACTCATCTTGATGGATAACGGGAGCTGGCCATGTGGAAGCGCATCGCGACGTGGTACAAGGAATGGGAGCAGGAGCAGCTGGACGTGCTGGTTGACCCGGCGCTTGCGGCAAGCGCCGCGCCTGGTTACCGGCGTTATTTCGCCCTGAAGCTGGCGGAGCTATCGCCAA
>DASWYE010000063.1:0-2719 GCA_036405115.1 Telluria sp.
CCGGCCCGTTTCATGCGCCGCTGGGAAGAACACTGGAAGGGCATGTTCGTGCCCTCCACGCTGTTCGAACAGATGGGCTTCCACTACACCGGACCCATCGACGGACACGATGTCGAAGCGCTGGTCGGCGCGTTGAAGACGCTCAAGACCCTCAAGGGCCCGCAGCTGCTCCACATCCTGACCACCAAGGGCAAGGGCTACGAGTTGGCCGAAGGCGACCAGATCGGTTACCACGCGGTGGGCCCGTTCGATCCCGAGAAAGGCCTGGTCAGCAAGGGCGGCGCGAAGAAGCCCACGTACACGGACATCTTCAGCGACTGGCTGTGCGACATGGCGGCGGCCGAACCCAAGTTGCTCGGCATCACACCCGCCATGCGTGAAGGCTCGGGCTTGGTGCGCTTCAGCAAGGAATACCCCGAGCGCTACTTCGACGTGGCGATTGCCGAACAGCATGCGGTGACCCTGGCTGCAGGCATGGCCTGCGAAGGCAGCAAGCCGGTGGTCGCGATCTATTCGACCTTCCTGCAGCGCGGCTACGACCAGTTGGTGCACGACGTCGCCATCCAGCAACTGGATGTGCTGTTCGCCATCGACCGCGGCGGTGTGGTCGGCCCCGACGGCGCCACGCATGCCGGCAACCTGGACCTCAGCTACCTGCGCTGTGTGCCGCACATGGTGGTGATGGCACCGGCGGACGAAAACGAATGCCGGCAGATGCTCAGTACCGGCTACCACTTCAACGGCCCCGCCGCTGTGCGCTACCCGCGCGGTACGGGCCCTGGCGTGGCGCTCCAATCGAACCTCGATACGTTACCGATCGGCAAGGCCGACCTGCGTGCGCGTGGTACGCGCGTGGCACTGCTTGCGTTCGGCTCGACCGTCGCGGCGGCCGAGCAGGTGGGCCGCGAGTTGGGGCTCACCGTGGTGAACATGCGTTTCGTGAAACCGCTGGACCGCGACCTGGTCCTCGAGTTGGCGAAGAGCCACCAGGGCTTCGTCACCATCGAGGACAACGTGGTGATGGGCGGCGCGGGCTCCGGCGTGGCCGAGCTGCTCAATGCCGAAGGCATCGTGCTGCCCGTGCTACACCTGGGCCTGCCGGACGAGTTCCAGCATCACGCCAGCCGCGAGGATCTGCTTGCGGAGGCCGGCATCGATGCCGCCGGCATCCGCGCCAGTGTGCTCAAGCGCTGGCCTCAGCTGGGCGCCGGCCAGCCCGTGATGACGGCCGCGGGCTGACGCCTGCGGCAATGCGCCGGATTACTCCGGCGCTTCGACCTCGTAACCCTTGGCCTGCAGGGCCGCGAGATAACCTCCCGGCTTCACCAGCTGCCAGACCGACACGGTGGCAAAGGTGATCCGGTTTTTCTGCAACGCGCCTTCCGCAACCTCCATCCAGCGCGCCTGCATGCGCGCTTCGATGTCGGAGATGCCGCGCTTGCGCGCCGTCTCGGTGTTGAACAGGCAGATGCGCATGCCTGCTGCCAGTCCTGCCGCGCCCCGGAACGTAGCGCCGGCCAGTCCCCCACCGCCCAGGCGTTGGCGCGCGCAGCCACCTGCGGTAGATCGCCCTCGATGACATCGAGCGTCTTGCTGAAGCAGGCGAGATCTTCGGGCTTGAGTGTTTCCTTGCGGAAGTCCGCCAGCGCCTGACGCGGATCCTCCAGCTTGACGTCCAGCACGGTGGGCGTGCGTTTCATCTTGCGCTGCTTCAACACGGCAGTGATGACGGGATCGATGACACCGCCCTCACGCAGCCCCGAATCCGACAAGGCTTCGGAGTAAAGCTGGAACGCCGCGATCAGCGGACGCTTTTTCTCGATGCCCCCGTCGCGCCCCATGTAGCGCTGCTTCAGCATGCTCCAACGGACGTACAGCTCCGGTGGCAGGACGTCCTGCAATGTCTGTCCGTCCGGGTTTTTGGAGGCCTTCATCGCGGAAGGCAGCAACGTCAGTCCACGGAAGAAGCCAATATCGGAGCCCACGCTGATGCCCGGCGAGGCCAGCACCTCGTCGGCGAGCTGCAGCACCTGATCAACCTCATCGGAGCGCCACGTGATGTTCTTCGGCAACGGCGACTGGGTGCCCAGCACGTACATCAGATGATCGCCATGACGCACCTTCCACAGGCCCGGACCGGGCTGCACGCCGGCGACCACGACGGTATCCATCTCGATGACACCGTCCTTGTCCGTCACGACCGCCGCATCCGGAGGTGACTCAACCTCCTGCGCGTGGATCGTATCGGCGATCAGCAACGACAGGCATAGCATTCCGTAAAGCGGCACGCGCATCCAGGCGACTCCATGCGGAAGATGCCGCGAGTGTGCCCGTGCAGCGAGGGTGCCGAGCATGCCGGCGCGATGCGCCGGGGGTATCCGTTCAGGCGACCTTGCCGCCCGCGTCGAGCAGATGGCGGGCGACTTCGCTGCCCGCCTGCATCAGCTCGAAACCCTTCCAGGAAAAGCCGGGCGACACAGAGCAGTCGACCAGCGTGGAGTCGCCCAGCGAACGCGCGCTCTGCCAGATCCCGGCCTGCACTACCTGATTGGCCTGGCCGCCGCGCGCGGAGGTGTCTAACTGGACCCGGGTAAGCGTGCGTTGCTCCGGATCGAACAACGAGAGCTCCATGGCCCCGCCTTCGCTCCAGTCCCAGACCTCGGTCGCATCGACGCGGTGCCAGCGACTGGTCACCCCGGCCGGCAACAGGAACTTGATG
>DASWYE010000064.1:0-2022 GCA_036405115.1 Telluria sp.
GCAGATCTTCTCCGGCGAAGCCGAATTCGTCGCGTTGCCGGGTGAAGCGGGCGAGCTGGGTATCTACCCGAAGCACACGCCGCTGATCACGCGCATCAAGCCGGGTGCGGTACGCATCAAGGTGGCCGGCCGTGCCGACGAGGAGTTCGTCTTCGTCGCCGGTGGCATCCTGGAAGTACAGCCGAACGGCGTGACCGTCCTGGCCGACACCGCAATCCGCGGCGCCGACCTGGATGAAGCGAAAGCGGCCGAGGCCAAGCGCCTGGCCGAAGAAGCGATGAACAACAAGGAAGCGTCGATCGACTACGCGAAAGCCCAGGCGGAACTCGCCGCGGCAATCGCGCAGCTGGCCGCGATCCAGAAACTGCGCCAAAAGCGCTGATGTTCAGGGGACTGTCCCTTCGCGCCAAGGCGGTAGGGCTGTCCCCCGCTCTTAACCGAGCAGCAAAGAAGAAGGCAGCCAAGGCTGCCTTTTTTCATGTCGTCACGTCATTACATTATGTTATGACAACATCCATGAAATTCATTGGATGGCCGTGACCGCCAGTCATACCCTGCCTTAGCGAAATGTAAAAACCGGTTTCGCACAGCCCGTGTCCGCGCCGGAGACGCGTGACACCGTTCCCACTTCCGCAAAGGCAAAAACAATGAAAACACTACTGTTTGTTGTTGCTGCACTGTGCGCGCTGGCCGCCACTGCCCACGCGCAAACCGGACCAAAACGCGAACTGCGCGGCGTCTGGGTAAGTACCCACATCAGCCTCGACTGGCCCAACCGCACGCACACGCCGGCGCAGCAGCAAAACGCGCTGCGAGGCATCCTCGACCACAACAAGGCCACCGGCATGAACGCCGTCTTCCTGCAGGTGCGCAGCCAGGCCGACGCCATGTATCCCAGCAGCCTGGAGCCCTGGTCCTACTACCTGACTGGCCAGCAAGGCAGGGCGCCCGCGCCAGAGTGGGACCCGCTGCAGTTCGCCATCGACGAGTCGCGCAAGCGCGGCCTGGAGTTCCACGCCTGGATCAACCCGTACCGCGCGGTGGCGACCCTGTCCAACGCCGGCAACAACGCGATGTACGCGCCGGACCACGTATCCCGCACCCACCCGGAATGGCTGCTGACCGTCGGCACCGTGCAGATCCTCAACCCCGGCCTGCCCGAGGTGCGCGACCATGTCTACAACGTAGTGATGGACCTGGTCCAACGCTACGACATCGACGGCCTGCACTTCGATGACTATTTCTACCCGAGCGGCACCAACAACGACTCCGCCGCCTACTACGCCGACCCGCGCGGCTTCCCCGACACCACCGCGGGCCGCGCCGACTGGCGGCGCGACAACGTCAACCTGCTGATCGAACGCATCGGCGCCGGCATCCGCGAGATCAAGCCGTGGGTGAAATTCGGCGTGTCGCCGTCCGGCATCTACCGCTCCAGCACCGACCCGGCGATCGGATCGCCGACGTCCGCCGGCGCGTCGCAGCACTACGTGAACATGTTCGCGGACTCCCGCAAATGGCTGCAGTCCGGCTGGGTGGACTACCTCGCGCCGCAGGTGTACTGGTACATGGGCCAGCCGGGTTCGGACTACCAGTTGCTGGTCCCATGGTGGAACCAGAATGCCTTCGAGCGGCACATGTACATCGGCATCGCCGACTACAAGATGAACACCACCGGCTGGACCAACCCCCTGCAGGTGGCGAACCAGATCGAACTGAACCGATCTCAAAGCAATATCTCGGGCCAGATCCACTTCCGCCACGCCTTCCTGCAGGTGAATGCGCTGGGCTACCGCACCGACCTGAAAGACCGCGTCTACCGCAAGCAGGCGCTGCTGCCGGCGATGCCCTGGAAAGACAGCTTCGGACCGCTGGAGTCGTCCGGTGTCGATTCGACCGTCAATGACGATGGTTCGGTAACGCTGGCATGGACAGCCCCGCCGGACAGCCCGCAAGAGTTCGAAAAGGCGCGCCGGTATGCCATCTACCGCACCACCCAGCGCGACTTCGATCGTGAAGACC
>DASWYE010000065.1:0-29744 GCA_036405115.1 Telluria sp.
TCACGTCCACGGTAATCTTCTCGGACAAGTCGCCGTTCGCCACCGCGGTCGTCACCGCCGCGATGTTACGCACCTGGCCGGTCAGGTTGGACGCCATGAAGTTCACGTTGTCGGTCAAGTCCTTCCAGGTGCCGCCGACGCCCGGCACGTTTGCCTGGCCGCCCAGCTTGCCCTCGGTACCCACCTCACGCGCCACGCGGGTCACCTCGGATGCGAAGGAGTTCAGCTGGTCGACCATGACGTTAATGGTGTTCTTCAGCTCGAGGATCTCGCCCTTCACGTCCACGGTAATCTTCTTGGACAAGTCGCCGTTCGCCACCGCGGTGGTCACTTCCGCGATGTTACGCACCTGGCCCGTGAGGTTACCCGCCATCGAGTTCACCGAGTCGGTCAAGTCCTTCCAGGTACCAGCCACGCCCTTCACCTGCGCCTGGCCGCCCAGCTTGCCCTCGGTACCCACCTCGCGCGCCACGCGGGTCACCTCGGATGCGAACGAGGACAGCTGGTCCACCATGACGTTGATGGTGTTCTTCAGTTCGAGAATCTCGCCTTTCACGTCCACCGTAATCTTCTTGGACAAGTCGCCGTTCGCCACCGCGGTCGTCACCGCCGCGATGTTACGCACCTGGCCGGTCAGGTTGGACGCCATGAAGTTCACGTTATCGGTCAAGTCCTTCCAGGTGCCGCCCACGCCCGGCACGTATGCCTGGCCGCCCAGCTTGCCCTCGGTACCCACCACACGCGCCACGCGCGTCACCTCGGATGCGAACGATCGCAGCTGGTCCACCATGACGTTGATGGTGTCCTTCAGCTGCAGGATCTCGCCGCGCACGTCCACCGTGATTTTCTTGGACAAGTCGCCGTTCGCCACCGCGGTGGTCACCTCCGCGATGTTACGCACCTGCGAGGTCAGGTTACCCGCCATCGAGTTCACCGAGTCGGTCAGGTCCTTCCAGGTGCCCGCCACGCCTTTCACCTGCGCCTGGCCGCCCAGCTTGCCCTCGGTACCCACCTCGCGCGCCACGCGCGTCACTTCGGAAGAGAAGGAGGAGAGCTGTTCCACCATCGTGTTCGCGGTGGTCGCCGCGCGCAGGTACTGGCCCTTCAGCGGATGTCCGTCCACCTCCAGCGCCATTGTCTGCGACAGGTCGCCTTTTGCCACCGCGCCGATGACGCGCGCCATCTCGGTGGTCGGGCGCACCAGGTCGTCGATCAGGGTATTGACGGAGCTGATGATGGTGCTCCAGCCGCCCTGGACGTTCGGCACCGCGGCACGCTGCGTCAGGCGGCCTTCGCGGCCCACCACGCGCGACACCTCGGTGATGGTGTTGACCATCTTTTCCTTGGTCTCGATGATGTCGTTCAGCGTGTCGGCGATTTTGCCGGAGATGCCGGTGAGGTCGCTCGGCATGCGCGCACTGAAATCACCCTTCTTGAGCGCCATCAGCGTCTGCAGCAGCAGCTTGGCATCGAGCTCTTCGGCAAGTTCGGTCATGTTATTCATTGACTAAGTCCTCATTCCTGGGGATGGTGGGGTGAAGCATGTAATTATGCACTGCCGCGAATTCCGGGACGGACTGCGCGGGCAGCGGGGGGGATAGCAGGTCGCCCTGAAACTGGTCGCACTCGTGCAGGCGCAGCACATCGAGCTGCTCCTGCGACGAGACGCCCTGTGCCACGGCGCTCAGTTTGAGGGAGTGCGCCACGTGCACCATGGCGGCCACCAGGTCGGCGCCGCCGGCGTGGCCGATCGCGGCAACGAACGACGGGTCCAGCTTGAGCAGCGCCAGCGGCGCCTGCTGCAGCGTGGCGAGCGAGAACGGGGCGCGCCCGAAGCCGTCCACCGCGAGGATGGCGCCGGCCTGCGCAAGCTGGCGCAACACGTCGGCGGCGCCGGCATCCTGCAGCAGCGCGGCGCCGGCCTCCAGCTCCAGCCAGCCATCAGGCAGTCCGCTATCGGCAAGCTGGCGCTGCAGGCGTTCGGCGGTCTCCGGCACCAGGCTGGCAAATTCGAGGTTGAGCGCCAACGGCAGCCCCGGCACGGAGCTGCGCCATTGGCGCGCATGGCCGATCAGTTCCCGCACCGCCCATTCGTTGAAGCGCTCCTGCAGCGCGCGGTCGTTGGCGTCGGCGAGCGGCCCGCTGGCCGGGATCAGGCCTTCGGCCGGATGGTTCCAGTAGGGCAGGGCCTCGAGGCCGGTCAGCACCCCGCTGGCGACGGCGGCGCGCGGGGAGTAATACAGCTCGAGCCGGCCCTGGTCGAGCGCATCGTGCAGCTCGCCGGCGAGGTGCGTGCGGCGATTCTCCTGGTGGTTCATCTGCTCGCAGAAGAAGGCGATGCTGCCGCGCCTGTTCTGCTTGGCGTGGTACATCGCGCTGTCCGCGCGCTGCATCAGGACCGTGGCCGTGGTGCCGTCCCGAGGGTACAGCGCGATGCCGATGCTGGCGCCGGCCGACAGTGGCTGGCTGCCGATATCGAAGCTGCGCGTGTGCGCCTGTTCGATCTTGCGCGCCACCCGGGCCGCGTTCTGGTGCGCGCCCCGGCCCTCCAGCAGGATCACGAACTCGTCGCCGCCGAGGCGCGCCACCACGTCCGAGGCGCGCACCGCCGCCAGCAGGCGCGATGCGACTTCGCGCAGCAGCTGGTCGCCCACTTCGTGGCCCAGCGTGTCGTTGATCTGCTTGAAACGGTCCAGGTCCAGGTAGAGCAGGGCGAACTCGGTGCGGTGGCGCGCGGCCGAGGCCACCGCGTGCTCCAGTTGCGCGATCAGCGCGCGCCGGTTGACCAGGCCAGTGAGCGGATCGCGGATCGACAGTTCGTGCGCGCGCTGCTCGGCCTGGCGCCGCTCGCCGACCTCCTGTTCGAGCGCGCGGTTGGCGCGCTCCAGTTCGCGCAGGCGCTGCACCTTCAGGTCGCGGTACAGGCCTTCCAGCTCGGCGCTGCGCTCGCGCAGTTCCGCATTCTTGCGCGCCAGTTCGACGAACACCCCGACCTTGGCCTGCAGGATGCGCGGCACCAGCGGCGTAAACAGATAGTCGACCGCACCCATGCCGTAGCCTTCGACCTTGTGCAGATCGTCGTCCAGGTAGGCGGTGATGAAGATGATCGGCACATGGGCCGAGCGCGGGTGCGAGTGGATCGCGCGGCCAGTCTCGAAGCCGTCCATGCCGGGCATGTCCACGTCCAGCAGGATCACCGCGAAATCGTGGTTCAGCACCTGGCGCAGGGCGTCCTGGCCCGAGCTGGCGCGCACCAGCTCGTACTCGCGCGCGCGCGCCTGGCCCGACAGCACACTCTCCAGGGCGGTCAGGCTGGCGGCGTCGTCATTCACCAAAAGTACTTTTGGTATCTGCAAAGCGTCAGGTTCAGAGTTGGCTGAAAGCGGTTTCAAGACAGAGCAATCGAAGATACCTGAGTGGGGTAACGAGTCAAGCAAAAAAATAATTTACCGAGGGGCATGAAAGCGTACCGGAATGTAATTTTCTGGGCCGCACGATTGAACGCAGGGCAGTCTTCCGGACGTAGATTTCGCCCTACCGCCGGGCTCGTAAAAGCGCTATGCTTCTGCAGTTTCCATCCCTCCCGCATCCGATGCCGAACCCCGTCTCACCCGGCTTGCTGATTCTGCATGGCAACCAACTGGAAGAGCTGCGCAGCGCCGTATTTACATGGCTGCGCCAGCATCCGCTCGGGCCGCTCGAGGAGGAGACCATCCTGGTACAGTCGAACGGGGTGGCCGAATGGCTGAAGATCGCGCTGGCCCACGATGCCGGAGTGTGCGCGGCCACCCGGGTGGCGCTGCCGGCGCGCTTCCTGTGGGAGGCTTACCGCAACATGCTGGGACGCGACCAGGTCCCGGCCCGGTCCCCGTTTGACAAGGGGCCGCTGACCTGGCGCCTGATGCGGCTGCTGCCTGCGCTGCTGGACGGCGCGCCGTTCGCGCCGTTGCGCCACTTCCTCGGCGACGGCGACCCCGAGCGGCGCCTGCAGCTGGCCGAGCGCCTGGCCGACCTGTTCGACCAGTACCAGGTGTACCGCGCCGACTGGCTGCAGGACTGGGCGGCGGGGCACGACTGCCTGCGCGGCGTGCGTGGCGACGTGGCCGCGCTGCCGGACGACCAGGCCTGGCAGGCGCACCTGTGGCGTGCGGTGAACGGCGAACTGCCCGAGCAGGAACGCGGCACCGGACGCGCAACCGTCCATACCCGCTTCGTGCGGGCGATCGAAGAAGGCCGCCAGCCGGTGGCGCCGCTGGCGCGCCGGGTGGTCCTGTTCGGCATCTCCGCGCTGCCGTACCAGACCTTGCAGGCCATGGCCGCGCTGTCCGCGCATACCCAGGTGATCCTGGCCGTGCCCAATCCCTGCCGCTACTACTGGGGCGACATCATCGAAGGGCGCGACCTGCTGCGCGCGGCCTACCGCCGCCAGCAGCCGCGCGCCGGGCAGGACCTGTCCGCCGTGCCACTCGAAGAACTGCACATGCACAGCAACCCGCTGCTGGCCAGCTGGGGCAGGCAGGGGCGCGACTTCGTGCGCATGCTGGACGAATTCGACAGCGCCAGCGATGGCCGTTTCGGCAACCTGCGGGTCGACCTGTTTGGCGAGGACCAGGGCGAAACCCTGCTGGCGCAAGTGCAGTGCGCCGTACGCGACCTGCTGCCGCTGCCAGAACATGCATTCCCGCCGCCGGCTCCGGACGACCGCTCGATCGAATTCGCGGTCGCCCATGCGACCCAGCGCGAAGTCGAGATCCTGCACGACCGCCTGCTGTCGTGGTTCGCCGCCGATCCCTCGCTGCGCCCGCGCGACGTGGTGGTGATGGTGCCAGACATCGACACCTTCTCGGCCGCGATTCACGCGGTGTTCGACCAGCACAAGCGTAGCGACGCGCGTTACATTCCGTTCGAAATCGGCGACGTGCGCGACCGTAGCGTGGACCCGCTGCTGGTGGCGCTCGAATGGCTGCTGCGCCTGCCGCAGCAGCGCTGCCGCCAGAGCGAAGTGCGCGACCTGCTGGACGTGCCCGCGATCTCGAGGCGGTTCGGGCTGGACGAAGACGACCTGGCGCTGCTGGGACACTGGATCGAAGGGGCGGGCGTGCGCTGGGGCCTGGACGCGCAGCACCGCGACAGCCTGGGACTGGGCGCCGCGGGCGAACAGAACTCCTGGATCTTCGGCGTGCGCCGCATGCTGCTCGGTTATGCCAGCGGCGCCGGCGAGGCGTTCGCCGGCATCGAACCGTATCGCGAGGTGGGCGGGCTGGATGCCGGGCTGGCCGGCTCGCTGGCCCAGTTCATCGAAACGCTGCTGCACTGGCGCGGTGCGCTGCAGGAGTCGCGCCGCCCGGCCGAGTGGGGCGTGGCGGCACGCGCCTTGCTGGCAGCGTTCTTCAAGCCGATGCAGGAAGCGGACCGGCTGGTGCTGCGCCAGCTCGACGAAGCGCTGCAGAAGTGGCTGGAGACCTGCGCCGACAGCGCCTTCGACGAAGCGGTGCCGCTCGGCGTGCTGCGCGAAGCCTGGCTTGGCCTGCTCGACGAACCGGCCCTGAACCACCAGTTCGTCTCCGGCGGGGTGACCTTCTGCACCCTGATGCCGATGCGCGCCGTGCCGTTCCGGGTGGTGTGCCTGCTGGGCATGAACGATGGCGATTTCCCGCGCCGCGCGCGCCATGCCGACTTCGACCTGCTGGCCATGCCGGGCATGGCGCGGCCGGGCGACCGCTCGCGCCGCGACGACGACCGCTACCTGATGCTGGAGGCGCTGCTGGCGGCGCGCGACAAGCTGTATATCAGCTGGGCGGGCCGCAATGTGCGCGACAACTCGGAGCAGCCGGCATCGGTGCTGGTGTCGCAGCTGCGCGACTACCTGAAGGCCGGCTGGCACATCGATCCCGATGCGCTGACAACGGTGCACGCGTTGCAGCCCTTCAGCCGCCGCTATTTCGAGGGCGACTCGCAGCTGACCACCTACGCACGTGAATGGCGGGCCGCCCACGCCGGCCGTGCGGACCGCATTGATGAACTGCCGCCGTTCGAGGCGGAGCCGGGCTATGCACTGCGCTTCCACGATCTGGCGGACTTCCTGCGCCAGCCGGCACGCCACTTCTTCCGGCGCCGGCTGGGAGTGAATTTTGGCGATGCCGCGGTGGTGGGAGAAGACGACGAGCCGTTCTCGCTGGACGCGCTGGAGCGGTTTGGCGTGGAGGATAGCCTGCTCGACGACAGCGGCGAACCGGAAACGCTGGACGAGGTGCGTGAACGGCTGTCCGAACGTGCCGCTGCACTGGCGCGCGAGGGCGTCCTGCCGATCGGCCTGGTCGGCAAGCTGTGGGAAGAAACGCTGGTGGACGAGCTGGTGCCGGTGCGCAGCAGCTGGCTTGGCCTGTGCGAACGATTCCGTGCGCCGGCGCCCAAGCTCGCGGTCAGCCTGGAACTCGGCGAGCTGCGCTTCGAAGACTGGGTGGACAAGCTGCGCACGGACGGCGTGGATACCGCGTGGCTGGCGCAGATTTCGTCCCGGGTATTGTCGAAGTCCGGCGAACTGCGCACCGAGAAGCTGGCCGCGGCGTGGCTGCGCCAGCTCGGCTGCGCCAGTGCCGGCCAGCCGGTCACTGGCTACCTGGTCGCGCGCGACGCCGTCGTCGCGATGGCGCCGCTGGCGCAAGCCGATGCGCTCGCGGTCCTCGGCGAACTGGCGCGACTGTGGCGCAGCAACCTCGATGCGCCGCTGCCGGTGGCCTGCAAGACCGCGCTGGCGCTGCTGCAGGATGGCGATCCACGCCGCGTCTATGACGGCGACTTCGAGCTGAGTGGCGAGGTCGACGACCTGTGCCTGGCGCGCCTGTGGCCCGACTACGCGGCCCTGCGTGCGCAGCCGGAGATGCAGCAGACTGCGGTCGCGCTGTACCAGCCGCTGATCGACTGGATCGGCGAATACGTCCGGGTACGCAAGATCGGGGAGCCCGAGGCATGAGCGAAAAACTCGATCCCTTGTGCTTCCCGCTGCATGGCTCGCGGCTGATCGAGGCGTCCGCCGGCACCGGCAAGACCTGGACCATCGCTGCGCTGTACCTGCGCCTGGTGCTGGGGCATGGCGAACTGGCCGCGTTCGGCCGGCCGCTGATGCCGCCCGAGATCCTGGTGATGACTTTTACACGCGCCGCCACGCGCGAACTGTCCAATCGCGTGCGTGAACGGCTGGTCGAAGCGGCCGCTTTCTTCCGTGAAGGCGGCGAGGGAGCCGACCCGTTCCTGCGCGCGCTCGCGGAAAGCTATCCCGACGAGCGCGAACGCATGGCCAGCGCGCACCGCCTGGCGCTGGCCGCGGAAACCATGGACGAAGCGTCCGTATTTACCATCGACGCATGGTGCCAGCGCATGCTGCGCGAGCACGCCTTCGACAGCGCCAGCCTGTTCGACGAGGAGCTTGTCAGCGACGAACGCGCCTTGTTCGAGGACGCGGTGCACGATTACTGGCGGGCGCATGTCTATTCGCTGGACGCGCGCGCGCTGCAATCGGTGCTGGAATGCTGGAAGGACGTTGGCGCGCTCAAGACTGCGCTAGGCCAGCTGGTGTCGCGCACGCCGTTGCTGGGCCAGGTGCCGGACGAGCCGCTGGTCAGGCTGAGCGAGCGGGTCGAGGCCGAACGCCGCGCTTGCCTGGTACGCATCAAGGAGGGCTGGCCGGACCGCGCCGACAGCATGGAGCGCTGGATCGCGCAGCAGCGCGAAGCCAATCCCAAATGCTTCAACGGGAACAAGATGCGCGCCGATACGCTCGCGCGGGCGTTTGCCGCCCTGCGCGCGTGGGCTGCCGATCCGGCGCTGCACATGCCCGACCTGACCGACGCCGCCTGGAAACGCCTGACGCCGGACGGTATCGCGGACGCCTTCTCGGCCAACTTCGTGGCGGAGATCCCCGATTGCTTCGACCCGTTCGCCACCTTGCGCGAATGCCTGGGCGAAGTCGAGCCGCTGAAGCACGCGCTGGTGCGCCACGCCTGCGCCCATATCTCGCAGCGCATGGCCGAGCTGAAGAGCCGGCGCCGCCAGTTCGGCTTCGCGGACATGCTGGACCGGCTCAAGGCCGCGCTGGAAGGGCCCAACGGCGCCGCGCTGCGCAAGCGCATCGTGCAGCAGTTCCCGGTCGCGATGATCGACGAATTCCAGGATACCTCGCCCGACCAGTACCGCATCTTCGACCTGCTGTACCGCGTGGCGGACAACGACGGGAAAACCGGCCTGCTGCTGATCGGGGACCCCAAGCAGTCGATCTACGGCTTCCGCGGGGCCGACATCCACAGCTACCTCTCGGCCCGGCGCGCCACCGAGGGACGGCACTACCAGCTGGGTACCAACTACCGCTCGACCACGGCGCTGGTTGGCGCGGTCAACCAGCTGTTCATGCATGCCGAAGGCGATGGCGCGGGCAAGGCCGGCTTTGCGGCAGGCGCCTTCCGCTTCCGCAGGGACGGCATGAATCCGCTGCCATTCGACCCGGTCGACGCCAAGGGGAAGTCGGAACGGCTGGTTGGCGTGGAGGGTCCGTACCAGGCGCTGGCCGTGTGCGCGAGCGAGCGCGCTGACATGCGCGTGGACGAGTACCGCGATTTCTTTGCCCAGCACTGCGCCGAGCATATCGTCGGCCTGCTGAACGACCCGCGGGCTGGCTTCGACGGCGCGCACGGCTTCCGGCGCGTGGCGCCGGCCGATATCGCCATCCTGGTGCGCGACCGCAAGGAAGCGAACGCGGTGCGCAAGGCGCTGCAGCAGCGCCTGGTCGCCAGCGTCTACCTGTCGGACAAGGACTCGGTGATGGAAAGCGTGGAGGCGGCCGACATGCTGCGCTGGCTGAGCGCCGTCGCCAGTCCGCTCGACGGCGCACTGGCGCGGGCCGCTTTCGCCACCCGCACCGCGGCGCTGCCGCTGGCCGAACTGGCGCGCCTGTCGAACGACGAGGCGGCATGGGAGGCGCGGGTGGAGCAGCTCAAGGCGCTGCACGTGGTCTGGCAGCGCCAGGGCGTGCTGGCCATGCTGCGCCGCTTCGTGCACGAGCTGGAATTGCCGGCCATGCTGCTGGGCGAGCCCGGTGGCGAGCGGCGCCTGACCAACCTGCTGCACCTGGCCGAACTGCTGCAGGGCGCCAGCACCCAGCTCGATGGCGAGCAGGCGCTGATCCGCTGGTTCGCGGAGCAGTTGGAGGGCGAGGGCGACGACGGCGACGAGCGCGTGCTGCGCCTGGAGAGCGACGCGGCGCTGGTCAAGGTCGTCACCGTGCACAAGTCGAAAGGCCTCGAATACCCGCTGGTGTACCTGCCGTTTGCCGTCACCGCACGCAAGACGGAGAAGCGCAACCGCAGCTTCTTCGAGTACGTGGATGGCGACGGCGTGCGCCAGCTGGACCTGGCCTTGCGCGACGATGCGCTGGCGGCGGTCGAGCGTGCCCGCATGGAGGAGGACTTGCGGCTGCTGTATGTGGCGCTGACCCGTGCCGGGCACTTCCTGTGGCTGGGCGTGGCTGCGATCGCGGACGGACGCACCGGCAAGAGCCGGCTGCATGAATCCGCACTGGGCTACCTGCTGGGCGGCGGCGCCGAAGTCGAGGCGACCGGCCTGCGCGCCTGCTGGGATAGCGTGCGTGGCGACGGCTGCGACATCGCGATTGCATCTGTAGATGCGCCGGGATCGATGACCATGCTTGACCGCGCCGACGTGCAGCCCGCATTGCGTGAAGCCCTGGAATTCGAGGGCGAATTCGAACGCGACTGGTCGGTGGGCAGTTTCACCTCGATCACGCGGCAGACCAATGCGCCGCCGGCGCAGGCGGCCGACGAAACCCTGCTGGAGGATGGCGATGCGGTGGCGGCCGCGCGCACGGACGACGCGCCGTGGCACCGCTTCCCGCGCGGGCCGGTGCCGGGCAGCTTCCTGCACGACGTGCTCGAACTGGCCGCGCGCGAGGGCTTCGGAATGATCGGGCAGCCGCACGTACGGAAGCGGATCGAACAACATATCCGCCGCGCCGGATGGGAACACCGGCTGGAAGACACCATCGCGTGGCTGGACGCGATCGCCGCGGCGCCGCTGCCGCCGCTGGGTGGACCGCTGGCCGGCATCGGCCTGTCGATGCCGGAGATGGAGTTCTGGTTCCCGAGCGAGCGGCTGGACGTGCGCGCGCTAGACCGCCTGTGCGCGGAGCGGACCCTGGGCGGCATTGCGCGGCCGCTCCTGCCCGCGCGCGAACTGCACGGCATGCTCAAGGGCTTCGCCGACCTGGTGTTCGAGCACGAAGGCCGGTACTGGGTGCTGGACTACAAATCGAACGCGCTGGGCGGCGGCGATGGCGCTTACACCAAAGGTGCGATGGACGGCGCCATGGCGGCGCACCGTTACGACATCCAGGGCGTGATCTACATGCTGGCGCTGCACCGCCTGCTGGCCAGCCGCCTGGGCGAGGCCTACGACCCGGCCACGCAACTGGGTGGCGCCGTATTCCTGTTCCTGCGCGGGATCGGCAACGGCAGCACGCGCGGCTGCTGCCTGCTCGAGCCGGACCTGGCGCTGCTTGATGCCGTCGACAGCCTGTTGAAGGGAGAGGATCCACGTGGCTGACCTGAGCGCATTCTGGGAAGAGCTGGACCGCCTTGCGGAAGAGGGCAAGCTGCGCCGCCTGTCCGGCGCCTTCGCGCGCTTCATCGGGTCCACGCAAGGCGGCGGGGCGGAGCTCATGCTGGCCTGCGTCGTACTGTCCGAGCTGGAAGGGCGCGGGCACAGCTGCCTGGTGCTGGGCGAACTGGCCGGCAAGCCGGCGGAGCTGCTTGGCTGGGAGCCGGAAGAGTGGCGCGCACTGAGCGACCACTGCCCCGCGCTGCCGCGCAACGCGCGCGGCTGGTCCGATATGCTTGCCGGCGCCGGGCCGGTGTGGCGGCCGGGCGATTTCGACTTTGGCCAGCCGCTGGTGCTGGACGAGGATCGCCTGTACCTGCGCCGCTACTGGCGCGACGAGGCGCAGGTGGCCGGCGCCGTGATGACGCGCGCACGCACGCGGCGCGAGGTTGACGTGGCAGCGGTGCGTGAGTGGCTCGACGCGCTGTTCGTGCAGGACCGCCGCGCCGACGATGGCCCCGACTGGCAGAAGCTTGCCTGCGCGGTCGCGCTGCGCGGCCATATTGGCATCATCACCGGCGGCCCTGGCACCGGCAAGACCTACACTGTCGCGCGCCTGCTCGCGCTGCTGTTCGCCACCGCCGGCAACGCGCGCCAGCAGCGCATCGCGCTGGCCGCGCCCACCGGCAAGGCCGCCGCGCGCCTGAAGCAGTCGATCGAAAAAGCGCTGGGCGAACTGGCCGACCGGGTCGACGGAGAGCTCGACCTGCGTGAGCTGATTGCGCGGATGGGTGCCGCGCGCACCCTGCATAGCCTGCTGGGCGCGCGTCCGGACACCCGCGCGTTCGCGCACCACCGCGGCAATCCGCTCGACGTGGACGTGCTGATCGTCGACGAAGCATCAATGGTGCACCTCGAGATGATGGCTGCGCTGCTGGACGCGCTGCCGGCGCACGCCACCCTGGTCCTGCTGGGCGACAAGGACCAGCTGGCGTCGGTGGAAGCGGGCGCCGTGCTGGGCGACCTGTGCCACGACGCGCAAGCGGGCAACTACGACCCCGACACCGTCGACTTCATCGAACGGGCGAGCGGCGAAACCATCCCGCCCGAATACCTCGGCAGCGGCGGCGCGCTGGCGCAGCAGACCGTCATGCTGCGGCGCAGCCGCCGCTTCGGCGGCCCGATTGGCCAGCTCGCGCTCGCGGTGAATGCCGGCGACATCGCCCGCGTACGCGACGTGCTGGCGGGCGGCGGCCCGGAAGTGGAGTGGCAGGACCGCGCCAGCCAGCGCAGTGTCGTGGAGCTTGCGGTGGAGGGCTACCGTCCCTACCTCGAGCGGCTACGCACCGACCCACATGACGCGCGCCCGATCCTGCAGGCGTTCGAGTCGTTCCGCCTGCTGTGCGCCGTGCGCGAAGGCGAATGGGGCGTGGATGGCCTGAACAGCGCCATCGAACAGCGGCTCGAGTCGCTGCGGCTGCTGGCCGGGCGCGGCGAATGGTACGTCGGCCGCCCGGTGATGGTGACCCGCAACGACTATGGCGCCGGCGTCTTCAACGGCGACATCGGCCTGACCCTGCCGGATCCGGCGCGGCCCGGCTCCCTGCGCGTCTACTTCCTGGAAGGCGACACCGTCCGCAGCGTGCTGGCGACGCGGCTGCGCCACATCGAAACCGCGTTCGCGATGACCGTCCACAAATCGCAGGGTTCCGAATTCGCCCACACCGTCCTGGTGCTGCCGCGCGAGCGCAGCGCCGTGATCGCGCGCGAACTGATCTACACCGGCATCACCCGGGCCAGCCGCCGTTTCACCCTGATGTCCGCCGGCGCGACCGTCCTCGAGCAGGGCATCGCCACGCGCACCCGGCGCGCCAGCGGCCTGCGCGCCCGCCTCGCCTGATTTGCGCTACCTCAACCTCGGGGTCAGGTCACGTTTCCCCTTGTGACCTGACCCCGCGCATACAACGCCGTGCCTGACCCCCGGTGCATTTCGCGCTACTTCCGGGCATGTTCAATCGTGCGGGATCGCCAGGCGATACGAAACGGAGCGGATTTCTGCGCCCGGCCTGCGCTGCATCAACCGCGGGGTCAGGTCACGCTTCCCTCTGGAGACCTGACCCCGGTATTGATGAGCTGTGCCTGACCCCATGGTTGGGGCAATAAAAAAGGACGCCGAAGCGTCCTTGGTGGGTGCTGCCGGCTTAGCGGCGCTTGCGGGTCGAGACGCGCTTCTTTGCCTTCTTGCCGCTGGCCTTGGCCTTGACGATGCGGATCGATTTCTTGCCCTTCGCCGAGGCCTTGCGCGCCTTGGCGTACTTGCGCACTTTTTTGACTTCGATCTTTTCACCGGTGATGAAGCGGCGGATGTTCATGGCATCCAGCACGCGGCTGGAGGTGGTCTGCGCGTTCAGCAGCACCAGGGTGGCGTTCTTGCCGGCCATCTTGATGCTCATGATCAGGCAACGCCCCGCTTCGCGGGTGTAGCCGGTCTTCGACAGGCCGATGTCCCAGCCCTTGGCGCTGACCAGGCGGTTGGTGTTGCGGAAGCCCACGTCGCGGCTGCCCAGGCGCACCGAGTCGTTGGTGGTGGTCGACAGGCGGGTGATCTCCGGATATTTGGAGGCAGCCTGCGCCATCTTGACCAGGTCGGCCGCAGTCGAACGGTTCTTCGGCGACAGGCCGGTCGGCTCTTCGATGACGGTGTTGCTCATCCCGAGCGCGGTGATCTTGGCCTTGACCGCGGCCTTGAAGGCAGGGAAGCCGCCCGGGTAGGTGCGCGCCAGCGAGGCGGCCGCGCGGTTGTCGGACGACATCAGGGCCAGCAGCAGCACGTCGCGGCGGGCGATCACGCTGCCGACCGGTACGCGCGAGCTGCTGTGCTTGAGCGTGTCGACGTCGGAACGGTCGATCGCGATGCGTTCGTCCATGTCCAGGTTGGCGTCGAGCACCACCATCGCGGTCATCAGCTTGGTGAGCGAAGCGATGGGTACGACGGCGTCAGCGTTCTTTTCCAGCAGGATCTTGCCGGTCTCGTCGTCGACGACAAGCACAGACTTCGAGCCGAACGGTAGCGCGAACGCGGCGCTAGCAGCGAGGGACAGGAAGGCGGCAACGAACAGTTTCTTGAACATGGATCTCCAGTTTATCAAAGCGAGGAAGGCTCCACCGGAAATTGTTACATGTGACACGAAAAAGTGTGTCGGGCCGTGAAGCATTACTTTAAGTACCGACGATAGCACCTGAAAAAGCTCATGTAAATGGCGTTCCGACCAATCTGCCGCGTTATCGGGCAAAAAAAACCTGTTATTTATTATTATGCCTATTCAATATGCTAAAAAAGCCGGTTTTTGCTGCAGTTTCGTTACACAGTTGCGGCGTGCGCGCGACACTGCAACCTTTCCCGCACAGGTGTTGTGATCGGTCCAAAACGTGCTTACAATCGGCGGCCGACCCGATTGCGGCCCCGGTGTATAGTTGGGTATGCATATCTCCCACCCCTGGTTCGCCAGATGTTGAACGCGCAGTTTATGGACATCGTTATCCGCACCGCCACCACCGAAGACGCCAGCACGGCGTGCGAGGTGCTGCGCCGCTCCATTGTCGAATGCTGCGCACAGGACCACTGCAACGACCGCACGGTGCTGGACGCCTGGCTGGGCAACAAGAATCCGCAGACGGTGGCCGCCTGGTTCGCCTCGCCGGCCAATTGTGCGCTGCTGGCCGAGGTGGACGGGAAGGTGGTCGGGGTCGGTCTGGTCAACCAGGCCGGCAAGCTGTCGCTGTGCTATGTGCTGCCCGAGGCGCTCCATATCGGCGCCGGCAAGGCGCTGCTGCGCGGGCTGGAGCAGCAGGCCCGCGACTGGGGCGTCAGCACGATCAAGCTGCACAGCACCGCCTCGGCGCGCGAGTTCTACGCGCGCAACGGTTACCTGCACGGCGGCCGCGAGCGCTCCTGTTTCGGGCTCGAATGCGATTTCTTCTGGAAGGCGCTCGACGAGTCGCAGCCGGCCACCGGCAAGCGCTTCTGCAACTGCGCGGGCTGAATCGATCCGCGCATCGGCCAGGCTGATGACGGTTGATGTTGTCAACGATATCGGTTGACGCCTGCAACGATCACGGTTGACGATGTCAACCATCGCGCTCCCTTGAAAAACCGCTGCTTTCCGCTATAGTACGGCCCAGATTATTGTTGGGTTACCGTTCATGGCATCACGCAGGGAATTTATCAGGCACTCGCTCGCCTTGTCGGCGCTGGCAAGCCCGATGGCACTGGCCGCTTCGCGCAAGGAGCCGGCCGCTGAACAGACCGAGCTGGCGCCGCCGCCGGACCTGTTCGACGCGCAGGCACTCGATATCGATTTCTGGCTCAAGCCGCGCACGCTGTCGCTGGTGCGTCCGCAGACCGGCGAGCGTGCCAAAGTCCTGTACTGGAAGGACGGCGAGGTGATCGATTCGGCCTATCAGGAGCTGTGCCACGTGCTGCGCGACGTGAACGGCAAGCGCGCCGCCCCGATCGATCCCAAGCTGTTCGAGACGCTGTGGGGCACGCAAGCGTTCATCGAACGCTACGGCATCACGCAGCCGCTCGAGATCCTGTCCGGCTACCGCACCGCCGAATCAAACAACCGCCTGCGCGAGCAGGGCATCCCGGCGGCGCGCCAGTCGCTGCACCTGCAGGGCAAGGCGGCCGACATCCGCGTGCCGCGCCTGTCGGCCGAGGTGCTGGGCGGCCTGATTCGCAGCTTCCGCACCGGCGGCGTCGGCTTCTATTACCGTTCCGGCCCGTCCGGCGGCTGGATCCATACCGATACCGGCCTGCAGCGCACCTGGAAAGGCTGATCAGTCGTACGGGTAGGGCTTGGCCGGCACCTCGGAGGCGCGTTCCTTCTGCACTTCGTCCAGGTCCAGCCGGTGGTCCCACCAGATGTACCAGCCGCGCTCCTGGTCCTGCACGACGTCCGGATGGCGCTTCAGGAACCCGTCCATGAACTGCTCGAATTCCGAAACGTAGGCTCCTTTTGTCTTGTGTATGTGCATGTTTACGCTCCTTGTGATTGCAGACGGGGCCGGTAAAATGCCGTACGATATGCAGTCCAGCAATTTTTCACGATCATGAACGAAGCAGCCGCCCCCCGATTCCGACCACGCCCATGGGTTGAACTGCTCACACCACAGGATGTGGAGGCCTGGATCGAGGAACACAACGCCTGCATGCAGGAAATGATCGGTCCGCGCGAGACCGGCGCGGGCATCCGCTTCGAGCTGGCGCCCGGCGGCAGCGTGACCATGCAGACGCAGGAAGACGCGGTGGTGGTCGACGTCGACGCGGACGCGGAATGGATCGCCCCGCTGATCGTCGCCGCCACCAATGTCGAGCCGCCCAAGGGCCGCCTGTGGATACTGCCTGCCGACCGGCTGGTGCAGCTGATCCTGGGCCTGTCCACGCTCGTGTCGAGCACCATCCTGGTCACGGGCCACCCGTTTGGCGTCCGCCGCCACAGTTATCTCTGAGGATTCACGCATGAAAAAACAGGTTTTGACGCTTGCGCTCGGCGCACTGCTTTCGCTGTCGGCCAGCGCCGCCGACCTGCTCGATTCGGCCCGGGCGCGCGGCACGCTGCGCATCGCGATGGAGGGCACCTACCCGCCATTCAATTTCAAGGATCCGAAGACCGGTCAGCTGGCCGGCTACGATGTGGACGTCGCGCGCATCGTGGCGGCGAAATTGGGCCTGAAGCCGGAGTTCGTCACCACCGAATGGAGCGCGATCCTGGCCGGGCTGGGCGCCGGCAAGTACGACGTGATCGTGAGCCAGGTCGGCATCAACCCCAAGCGCGAGCGCGTGTTCGACTTCTCCACCCCGTACACCTTCTCCAGCCCGCAGCTGATCGTGCGCCGTAACGACAGTGCGGACTACCGCACGCTGGCCCAGCTCAAGGGCAAGAAGGTTGGCGTGGGGCAGGGCAGCGTGTTCGAGCAGCAGGCCAGGGCGGTGCCCGGCATCGAGGTACGCAGCTATCCGGCCGCGCCGGAAAACCTGCAGGACCTGGCATTCGGTCGCATCGACGCGGCGCTCAACGACAGCCTGATGGTGGCCTACCTGCTGAAGAATTCGAAGCTGCCGGTCAAGGCCGGCGCGCGGGTCGGCGCCATCGAGCGCACCGGTATCCCGTTCAAGAAGAACAACCCGCGCTTCAAGGCCGCACTGAACAAGGCGCTGGCGGACGCCCAGGCCGACGGCAGCCTGAAGCAGGCGTCGGTGAAATGGTTCGGCGCTGACGTCACGCGCGTGCCCAACTGATGACGGAGCTGTTCGAGCTGCTGCGCGAGGCGGCGCCCGTCATGCTGACGGGCGCGATGTACACGCTGGTTTTTGCACTGGCCTCGATGGTGGGCGGGCTGGTGATCGGCTTCCCGGTTGCGGTCATGCGGTTGTCGACGTGGGCGGTGGTGCGTTGGCCGGCGTCGGTGTATGTGAGCGCGATGCGCGGCACGCCACTGCTGGTGCAGCTGTTCGTGATTTACTATGGCCTGCCCAGTGTCGGGATCGAGTTCACGCCGGTCACCGCAGGCGTGCTGGCGCTGTCGCTGAACGCGGGCGCCTACCTGTCCGAGAGCCTGCGCGGCGCCATCCAGAGCATCGGGCAAGGGCAGTGGCGCGCCAGCTTCAGTCTCGGGCTGGGCTACTGGCAGTCGCTCTGGTACGTGGTGCTGCCGCAGGCGCTGCGCGTGGCGGCGCCTTCCATGAGTAACACGCTCATCAGCCTGATCAAGGATACCTCGCTGGTCTCGGTGATCACCATGACGGAGCTGATGCTGGCCACCAAGGAGGTGATCGCGGTGACCTTCCAGCCGCTGCCGTTGTACATTGCCGCCGCCTGCATCTACTGGATCATGAGCCTGGGCTTCGAGCACCTGCAGCGCATCGCCGAGCGCCGCCTGAACCGCGCGCACCGGTAGCACGGCCATCCCGGCACGCGCCGGGATCCCCGGACTTCATCATTTTCCCCAGAATCATCTTGCGTGAAGCGCGAAAACCGGTAAGATAGTAATCAATTACTTACTTCGAGCGTGGATCACGTGAAACATCTACCTGCAGACGAGCGCCGCGCCGTCACTGTCGAGGCAGTGGTCAGCTTGGCCGCCGAGCAGAATCCCAACGACATCACTACCTCCGCGATTGCCAGTCACATGGGGCTGACCCAAGGGGCGCTGTTTCGCCATTTTCCGAACAAGGAAGCGATCCTGCAGGCCGTCATGGCCTGGGTGGCCGAACGCCTGCTGGCACGGGTCGACCGGGCTGCGGAGACTGCCTGCTCGCCGCTGGCGGCGCTGGAGGCGGTGTTCATGACCCATATCGAGTTCGTGGCGGAACATCCCGGAGTGCCGCGAATCATGTTCGGGGAATTGCAGCGGGCCGGAGAAACCGCTCCCAAGCGCATGGTGCAGACCCTCGTTCGCCACTATGGCGAACGCTTGCACCGGCTGATCGAGCAGGGCAAAGCGCAGGGAGAGCTGGATCCGGCCCTCGATAGTGCGGCGGCCGCGACCTTGTTCGTTGGTACAATCCAGGGCCTGGTGATGCAGTCGCTGCTTGCAGGCGATGTCGCCAGCATCCGCCACGATGCGCCGCGGGTGTTCTCCATCTATCGCCGCGGCATCGGGAGAAACCAATGAAACGCCTGCCCCTCCAACGTCGCACGCTGGCACTGCTGGCGGTGGTCGTCCCCTTGCTCGCGCTGTTCGTCTATCTCGGCTTGCGATCCGGTCCGCTGGCGCCGGTCCGGGTGACGCTGGCGGCGGTCGAAACGCGCGCCCTGACCCCCGCACTGTTCGGGATTGGCACGGTGCAGTCGCGCTACACCTACAAGATCGGGCCGACCTTCGCAGGTCGCCTCAGCCGCCTGGACGTGCATGTCGGCGACCGCGTCAAGGCCGGGCAGGTCCTCGGCGAAATGGATCCGGTCGACCTGGATGACCGGGTGCGCTCCCTGCAATCGGCAATCAAACGCGCTGAGGCGGGGTTGCGCGAGGCCGAGGCCCGGCAAGCCTACGCCCAGACCCAGGCGCGCAGGTACGAGCAATTGCTTGTAACGCGCTCGATCAGCGAGGAATTCATGACCACCAGGCGGCAGGAGCTGCAAATTGCCAGTGCCGTCCTGTCCGCCGCGCGGGAAGACCTGGCCCGGGCCCGTGCCGACCACGAAGGCGTGGTGGCCCAGCGCAGCAACTTGCGCCTGGTCGCGCCGGTCGACGGGGTGGTTGCCGCGCGCAATGCCGATCCCGGCACCACTATCGTTGCCGGACAGTCGGTGGTGGAAGTGATCGCGCCGCAGAGCTTGTGGGTCAATGTGCGCTTCGACCAGGTGCGTGCATCCGGCCTGGCTGCCGGGCTGCCAGCGCGGATCGTCCTGCGTTCGCGCAGCGGCCAGGTCCTGGAAGGGCGTGTGCTGCGGGTGGAGCCCATGGCCGACGCCATCACCGAGGAGACGCTCGCGAAGGTGGTATTCGATATCGCGCCGGCGCCCTTGCCGCCAGTTGGCGAACTGGCAGAAGTCACGGTCGACCTGCCGTCGCTGCCGCCAGCTCCGCTGGTTCCGAATGCCGCCGTGCGGCGCGAAGGGGACAAGGTCGGGGTCTGGCAGGTCGTCGATGGCAAAGTGCGTTTCGTTCCCATTCTGCCCGGTGCGTCCGACCTGCATGGCTACGTCCAGGTACGCGAAGGGCTCGAACCAGGCGCCCGGGTGGTGCACTACAGCGAACAGGCGCTCACGGCCCGTAGCCGGGTTCGTGTGGTGGACCGGATCCCCGGAGTCGCACAATGATCAGCCTGGCCGGGCGCGATATTCTCCATACATGGGGAAAGTTCGTTTTCACCGGTATTGGCCTGGGATTGCTGATTGGGGTGACCCTTGTGATGGCTGGCTTGTATCGTGGAATGGTCAGCGATGGCAAGGCGCTGCTCGATAACAGCGGCGCCGACCTCTGGATCGTGCAACAGGACACCCTGGGCCCCTACGCGGAGTCGTCCAGCGTCCCGGACGACACCTGGCGCGCCATCCGTGCGATGCCCGGCATCGCGCAGGCTGCCAACGTGACTTACCTGACCATGCAAGTGCGCAGCGGCGGGCGCGATGTACGGGCGATGGTGGTTGGCATCGCGGCCGGACCGCTCGGGGCGACGCCGGGCTGGCCTCCCTATCTCGTCGCGGGCCGCCAGATCACGCGCGGCCATTACGAGGCGGTGGCGGACATCGCTGCCGGCTTCAGGCTGGGGGATCAACTGGCCATCCGCCGCAATCGGTACACCGTGGTCGGTCTGACCCGGCGCATGGTGTCCTCCAGTGGCGATCCGATGGTGTTCATTCCGCTGAAGGACGCACAGGAAGCCCAGTTCATCAAGGATAACGACGCGATCTGGCAAAGCCGCCGCCGTACCGCGGCCAATCCGTCGCTCAACCGGCCGGGCGTGCCGGGCCTGCTGGACGCGGTGATCGCATCGCAAAGTACCAATCCCTATGTTAATGCGGTGCTGGTCAGGCTCGAGCCGGGCCATGGGCCGGACGAGGTGGCGGAGTCGATCCGCCGCTGGAAGCGCCTGACGGTGTATACCCGGGCGCAGATGGAGCAAATCCTGGTGGGCAAGCTGATCGCCACCTCGGCCAAGCAGATCGGGATGTTCCTGGTCATCCTGGCCGTCGTTAGCGCGGCTATCGTGGCATTCATCATCTATTCGCTTACGATGGACAAGATCCGGGAAATCGCCGTATTGAAGCTGATCGGCACGCGCAACCGCACCATCGCCGCGATGATCATGCAGCAGGCGCTTGCGCTGGGCGTGATCGGTTTTGTGGTTGGCAAGATCACTGCCACCTTGTCGGCGCCGCTGTTTCCCAAATTCGTGCTGCTGATGCCGATGGACTCCGTCGTGGGCTTCTTCGCAGTGCTCGCGATCTGCGTGGTGGCCAGTGTCGTCGCCATTCGCATGGCGCTCAAGGTCGATCCGGCCGAAGCGATCGGAGGTTGACATGAGTGGCCAAGGCATCCTGATCGAAGGCCTGAGAAAGCGTTATGGCGAGGGCGACACCGCTGTCGAAGCGCTGAAGGGCGTTGACATGCGAGTCGCGCCGGGCGAGGTGGTCGGCCTGGTCGGACCTTCCGGCTCGGGCAAGAGCACGCTGCTCAAGTGCCTGGGCGCGGTCATCAGCCCGAGCGCGGGCCGCATGACGCTCGGGGAGGAAGTAATCTACGACGAGGGCTGGAAGGTCCATGACCTGCGTGCCTTGCGACGCGATAAGATCGGTTTCGTTTTCCAGGCGCCGTACCTGATTCCGTTTCTCGATGTGACCGACAATGTGGCGCTGCTGCCCATGCTCGCTGGCGTGGCCAATGGCGAGGCACGCGCGAAAGCGCTGGAATTGCTCAATGCGCTCGATGTGCAGCACAGGGTGCAAGCCATGCCTTCACAACTCTCGGGTGGGGAGCAGCAACGTGTCGCCATTGCGCGGGGCCTGGTCAATCGCCCGCCGGTGATCCTGGCGGACGAGCCGACCGCGCCGCTCGACTCCGAGCGCGCCATGGCTGTGATACGCATCCTGAATGACATGGCCCGCCGGTTCTCGACGGCGATCATCGTCGTCACCCATGACGAAAAGATCATCCCTACCTTCCAGCGAATCTACCATATCCGCGATGGCGTGACCCACGAAGAAGCAGGCGAAGGGCGCGGATTCGAATGAAACCGTCGTTTTATTTTTTCACACAGGAGCAAACCCCGATGACCCGAACGTTCACCCGACAGGCCGGCTGCATGGTGCTGGCTGCCTGCCTTGCCAGCCTGGTCCCTTCGCAAGCGCGCCAGTCCCATGACCACCACGCGGAGCACGCGGTCAAGGAGATCGAACTGGACCACGGCCGCCGATGGGCCACCGATGCGCCATTGCGGGCGGGGATGGAGCGCATCCGGGCCGCAGTGGCAACCGCGACAGCGCAGGGCCTGGATGACGCGAAGGCGCAAGCCCTGGTCGCCGCGGTCGAAGATGGCATCGCTTTCATGGTCCGGAACTGCCGCCTCAAGCCGGAGGCCGACGCCAACCTGCATGTCCTGCTCGGTCGCCTGGCCGCTGCCGCCACCGCGGTCAAGGCCAATCCCCGGGCGCCGGACGGGCTGCCATCGATGCGCGAGGCGATCGGGGCCTATCCGCGCTATTTCGACCACCCGGGGTGGCAGGCCATCGGCCATGCGCATTGATCCGGACATAAAAAAACCCGCGTCGAGCGGGTTTTTTTACGATTACATGTTCGGATAGTTCGGCCCGCCGCCACCTTCCGGCGTCACCCACACGATGTTCTGCGTCGGATCCTTGATGTCGCAGGTCTTGCAGTGCACGCAGTTCTGCGCGTTGATCTGCAGCTTGTCCTTGCCATCGTCGGTCTTGACGAATTCGTACACGCCCGCCGGGCAGTAGCGCTGCTCCGGCCCCGCAAACTGCGCCAGGTTCACGCCAACAGGAATGCTGTCGTTCTTGAGCGTCAGGTGGATCGGCTGGTCTTCAGCGTGGTTGGTATTCGAGATGAACACCGAGGACAGGCGGTCGAACGTCAGCTTGCCGTCCGGCTTCGGATACACGATCGGGGTGAAGTCGGCGGCAGGGCGCAGGCATTCATGGTCCGCCTTGGCATGGCGCAGCGTCCACGGCGCCTTGCCGCGGAAGACGATCTGGTCGATGCCGGTCATGATGGTGCCCAGCACCAGTCCCTTGTTCAGCCACTGCTTGACGTTGCGCGCCACGTGCAGCTCTTCCTTCAGCCACGATGCCTCGAACGCCTGCGGGTACTCGGCCAGTTCGTCGTGCTGGCGGCCGGCGGCCAGCGCCTGCGCCACCGATTCGGCGGCCAGCATGCCGGTCTTGATCGCGGCGTGGCTGCCCTTGATGCGGCTCATGTTGAGGAAGCCGGCGTCGCAGCCGATCAGCGCGCCGCCCGGGAATACCACTTTCGGCAGCGACTGCAGGCCGCCTGCCGTGATCGCGCGCGCGCCGTACGAGATGCGCTTGCCGCCTTCGAAGAAGCCGCGGATCGCCGGGTGCGTCTTGTAGCGCTGGAATTCCTCGTACGGCGACAGGTACGGGTTCTGGTAGTTCAGGCCCACCACGTAGCCGACCGCGACCTGGTTGTTCTCCAGGTGGTACAGGAAGGAGCCGCCATAGGTGTCGTGCGGCAGTGGCCAGCCGGTAGTGTGGATGACGAGGCCCGGCTTGTGCTTGGCCGGGTCGATCTCCCACAGTTCCTTGATGCCGATGCCGTAGGCTTGCGGGTCCTTGCCCTTATCCAGTTCGTACTGGGCGATCAGGCGCTTGCCCAGATGGCCGCGCGAACCTTCCGCGAACAGCGTGTACTTGGCGTGCAGCTCCATCCCGAGCTGGAAGTCGGGGCCTGCCTCGCCATCGCGCTTCACGCCCATGTTGCCGGTAGCGACACCCTTGACCGAGCCGTCCTCGTTGTACAGGATTTCAGCGGCCGGGAAGCCGGGGAAGATCTCCACGCCCAGGCTTTCAGCCTGCTGGCCAAGCCAGCGCACCACGTTGGCCAGCGAGACGATGTAGTTGCCGTGGTTTTCAAAGCACTTCGGCAGCATGAACGCTGGCGTCGCGAGCGCCTTCTTCTCGGTCAGGAACAGCACGCGGTCTTCGGTCACTTCAGTGTGCAGCGGCGCACCCAGCTCCTTCCAGTTCGGCAGCAGCTCGGTCAGCGCGCGCGGGTCCATCACCGCGCCCGACAGGATATGGGCGCCGACCTCGGAGCCCTTTTCAAGCACGCAGACGTTGATTTCCTGGCCTGTTTCGGCAGCCAGCTGTTTCAGTTTGATCGCTGCGGACAATCCGGCAGGGCCGCCGCCGACGATCACGACGTCATATTCCATCGCTTCGCGCGGGCCGTATTGTTCGACTAGTTTGTTTGGCTCATTCATGGTGGGCAAGGGGTGCAAAGAATCAGGCACGAAGTGTGCGTGTTTTTAGCGAGGATTGCAACTTTGCGCATAACTTGGCCTGTTTATTAGACTGCGCAATCTAATGTGGCGATTTGTGTAAGATGATGGTTTCGCCAGCATGACCGAGCCAGGAGTCCGATTGTGGGTATTGAAGTGAATTTCGAAGGGAAGATCGCCCTTGTTACCGGGGCGTCGAGTGGCCTGGGCGCCAGTTTCTCGCGTGCGCTCGCCAACGCCGGCGCCGAAGTGGTGCTGGCCTCGCGCGACCTTGAGCGCCTCAAGGAGCTGCGCGCCGAGATCGAGGCCGCCGGCGGCGCCGCCCACGTGGTGAGCATGGACGTGACCGACTACGCCAGCATCAAGGCGGCCATCGCGCACGCCGAAACCGAGGCCGGGCCGATCGACATCCTGGTCAACAACTCCGGCGTATCGGCCACCCAGCGCCTGCTGGACGTGACGCCGGAAGACTATGCCTTTGTCATGGACACCAACCTGCGCGGCGCCTTTTTCGTGGCGCAGCAGGCCGCCAAGCGGATGGTGGCGCGTGCCAAGGGCGACCCCAGGAAGAGCCACCGCATCATCAATATCGCTTCCGTGGCCGGCATGCGCGTCATTCCGCAGATCGGCGTGTACTGCATGAGCAAGGCCGGAGTGGTGCAGATGACGAGGGCCATGGCCCTCGAATGGGGTAAATACAATATCAACGTGAACGCGATCTGCCCGGGCTACATCGCCACCGACACCAATGAGGAATACTTCGCGTCGGAGCAGGGCCTGCAGCTGATCGAATCGCTGCCGCGCAAGCGCGTCGGCAAGCCGGAGGACCTGGACGGCCTGCTGCTCCTGCTGGCGTCGGACGAGTCGCACTTCATCAACGGCGCCGTGATCTCGGCCGACGACGGGATGACCGCATGACGGACAAGAAGCACGTCCACACCATGCGCATGCCGATCCGCTGGGGCGACATGGACGCCATGGGCCACGTCAACAACACTGTGTACTTCCGCTACATCGAGACCGCGCGCATCGAATGGCTGGAGCAGAACCGCTTCGAGCCGACCGCGGAAGGCGAGGGGCCGGTGATCGTCAACGCCTACTGTTCGTTCATGCGCCAGCTGAAGTACCCGGGCGACATCGAGATCCGCACCTTCGTGGGCCCGGCCGGCCGCTCCAGCTTCGAGATGACGCACGAGATCCGCGCCGTGGGCCCCGACGGCCATGCGGGCGAGCTGAATGCCGAAGGCGGCGCCAAGATCGTCTGGGTCAACATGAAGCAGGAGAAGTCGGTCCCGCTGCCCGACCAGGTTCGCGCCCTGCTCGCGTAGGAAGGACTGTCCCCGCATCTTCGGGGACAGTCCCCTGGATCAGGAACCTGCGCCGCCGGGGAACAGCTTGTCGGCCAGTTCAGCCACCTTCTTGTCCGCGTCGATGAACTTGCTCATGTTGCCGCCGCCCGAGCGTGCGTCGTAAGTCGCTTTGCCGACCGGCTGGGCATTGTTGTAGACGTTGATCTCCGCGTACTCCATGTAAAGGGCCATGTCCCAGCGCCAGTTTGCGCTATAGGTCGAGGTGACCGGGCATTCCGTCAGCGCCGCGGTTGGGGGCAGCTGGCGCACCTGGTAGCCCTTGCCGGTCAGCGTGCGCCGGTACGCTTCCAGAAAGCCGGGCTTGACGCCGGTATTTTCAACCACGCACACCGTTTTGGAGACCACCTGCGTTACCGGCTGCACGGTCTGCTGGATGGTGCAGGCCGCCAGGGCGAGGGCGGATGCGACGATTGCGGCGCTTTTTGCGTTCATGGGGAGCCTTTCAGGATTTTTATTGCCGGCGATGGTAACAGTTGGTTGTTTTTCATGCAAACCCGCCGTTCGACGGGGTGGCGCCGGGTCATGCTCCCATCAGCTTGTGAACCAGTTCGGACGAGGTGGAAGCAGCGAACTTGCGCATCAGCTTTGCGCGGTGCATCTCGACGGTGCGAGGCGACAGGCCGGTCTCCTTGGCGATGATCTTGCTGGTCTTGCCCTCGACGATGAAGGCGGCGATTTCGCGCTCGCGCGGGGTCAGCTCCTTCGACACCGGGCGCTTTTCGCTGACGTCCTCGAACGTCCATACGCCCGCGCCCAGCGGCTGCCGCGGGTCGAGCGCGCGGCCGCTGACGTGGCACCAGAACAGCTCCCCGTTCGCCCGGCGCATGATGCGCTCGTCCGAATAGCGCCCCTTTGCATTCATGATCGGCACGATGCGGTCGCCGGTGCGCAGGAACTCGTCCATGGTCGGGTACAGCACCTGGAACGATTTGCCGGCCAGTGCACCGCGCGCGTAGCCGAACATGTCCTCCAGCGTGTCGTTGGAGGACTGGATCACGCGGTCGACCGAGATGCACATGCCCACCGGCGCGAACCGGAAGATGGTTTCGAAGTCGATGGCAGGATTTGCAGTCATCGTTTGCGCAGGCTCGGGTTGGACACGTAGTTCTACGGTATTGTGCTTTCGGAATGCCTATTCTATGCTGGGATCTTACTCTGCTGTATAGATTAACGATAAAAGGGACGGGTATGAACAAAGTTTATCCTGATGCGGCGTCGGCGCTGGCCGGCATTGTCAAAGATAACCAGACCATCGCGGTCGGCGGCTTCGGCCTGTGCGGCATCCCCGAGGCGCTGATCCTCGCGCTGCGCGATTCCGGCGTGACCGGCCTGACGGCCATCTCGAACAACGCGGGCGTGGACGACTTCGGCCTCGGCCAGCTGCTGGCCACGCGCCAGATCAGGAAAATGATCTCGTCCTATGTGGGCGAGAACAAGGAGTTCGCGCGCCAGTACCTGGCCGGCGAACTGGAACTGGAATTCACCCCGCAGGGCACGCTGGCGGAAAAGCTGCGCGCCGGCGGCGCCGGCATCCCGGCCTTCTTCACCAAGACCGGCGTCGGCACCATCGTTGCCGAGGGCAAGGAAGTGCGCGAATTCGACGGCGAAAAATACGTGATGGAGCGTTCGCTGGCGGCCGACGTGGCGCTGGTCAAGGCGCATGTGGCCGACAAGGCCGGCAACCTGGTGTTCCGCAAGACCGCCCGCAACTTCAACCCGAACGTGGCGATGGCCGGCAAGATCTGCGTGGTCGAAGTCGAGAAGCTGGTGGAAGTGGGCGAGATCGATCCGGACGCCGTGCACCTGCCGAGCATCTTCGTGCACCGCATCGTCGTCAACCCGACCCCGGAAAAGCGCATCGAACAGCGCACCGTGCGTCCTAACTAAGCGAATACCGGAGACAGAACATGGCATGGACTCGTGACCAAATGGCCGCGCGCGCGGCGCAAGAACTGCAGGACGGTTTCTACGTCAACCTCGGCATCGGCCTGCCGACGCTGGTGGCGAACTACGTCCCTGAGAACATCGAAGTATTCCTGCAGTCCGAGAACGGCCTGCTGGGCATCGGCCCGTTCCCGACCGATGCGGAAGTGGACGCGGACCTGATCAACGCCGGCAAGCAGACCGTGACGGCGCTGCCTGGCGCGGCCTTCTTCAGCTCCGCCGATTCGTTCGGCATGATCCGGGGCGGCAAGATCAACCTCGCGATCCTGGGCGCGATGCAGGTGTCGCAGACCGGCGACCTCGCCAACTGGATGATCCCCGGGAAAATGGTCAAGGGCATGGGCGGCGCGATGGACCTGGTGGCAGGCGTGAAGCGCGTGGTCATCGTGATGGAACACGTGGCCACCGCCAAGGACGGTACGACCTCGCACAAGATCCTGGAAAAGTGCGACCTGCCGCTGACCGGCGTGGGCGTGGTGGACCGCATCATCACCGACCTCGGCGTCATCGACGTCACCGAGCGCGGCCTGAAGCTGGTCGAGCTGGCTCCGGGCGTGGGCGTGGAAGAAGTGCTCAAGGCGACCGGCGCGGAGCTCGACGTTTCGGGCCTCTGACCGTAGCAGGCGAGGGTCGGACACAAAGGAAAGGGGCGCATTTGCGCCCCTTTTCCTATGCTGCTGAAGTTGGCGGATCAGACCCATGATCTAGTCTGATCCGCCAACGCGCCCTCGTCAGTTGAGCGCCCAGACGTACTGGATCATGGCCGTGCTGTCCGCGGGCTTGCCGTCCCTGGTGCCAGGCTTGAAGCTGCACTTCTCGATCGCCACCCGTGCGGCCTCGTCGAGCAGCCGGTCGCCGCTGCTCTTCGACACACGGCTTGCCGACACCGTACCCTTCGCGCTGACGTCGAATGCCAGCTGCACGGTGCCGGTGTGCTTCAGCTTGAGCGATTCGGCAGGGTACTTCGGTTTCGCGCAGGTGGTGAAATCGAGCACCGGATGCTCGGGCTTGGCGGATGCCTGCTCGGCATGTGCCGGCTGCTGGAACTGTACGGCAGCCGCGGCCAGCACCAGTGCGATGGCCGGCAGTGCCGCCTTCCAGCTGGAAGACTGGGGCTCAGGTTTGATGAGTCGTTTGATACGGGACATCAGGTCTCCTCCGTTCGCCGCTTGGGCGAGATGGTGATATGAGAACTGGATTTTCTCCAGTTCGGAAAGTGCAAGGGCAAGGCGCCGCGGTTCGCCGAGCTTGCTTGCTGCGAAATCGTCTGCGATCTTTTCGCGCTCGTCGCGCACCTGCTTCGAGATCCACCACACGGCAGGGTGGTAGAACAGCAGGGTTTCGATCACGTTCTGGCACAGGTTGACCAGGTAATCCATGCGCTTGATGTGGGCCATCTCGTGCGCCAGCAGGGCATCCAGCAGGTCCGGCGGCATCCCGGTGACCAGCGACGCCGGCACCAGCACAACAGGGCGCCACCACCCGGCCGTGATCGGGCTGGCGAGGTGGTCGACCACGCGGATGCACACTGTGCGCGTCACGCCGAAACGGTCCGCCAGCGTCTGCAGCCGCGCCTGGAGCGCAGCGTCGGCTTTGCCGCGGCCAGCGGTGTAGCGGCCGATCCATAACAGCCCGCACGTCATCCTGAGACCCAGCGCCAGTGCGCAGGCAGCCCAGGCCCAGACGATGGTGTCCAGGTGCCGCTGGAGCAGCTCCCGGATCCCGGCGGGCGCGGTTCCGGCAGATTCCACCTGGCCCTGAGCTAACAAGGCAAGCGGCGTGGCATCGGGGGAGGCGAGGCGTTCAACCAGCGTCACGGCAGGCCATGCGAAGCAGGCCAGCAGCGCGCCACAGGCGACGAGGTAGCGCGACCTGGGAGCGGCACCGCGCATCGCCGCCAGCAGCAGGGCTGCTGCCATGCCAACCAGCGTTCCCTGCCAGACAAAGTCGACCAGCGTCCAGCCGACGGCTGCCATTGGTGCATTCATTCCTTGTCCTGCTTCAGCAAGGCCTCGATCTCGGCGCGCTCCTTCTTGGAGATGCCCGATTTGAGCGCGGCCAGCACCAGTGCCTTGGCAGAACCGGCGAAGGCACGGTTCATGAAGTCCTTCAGCAGATTGGTCTGCAACGAATCGCGCTCGTATGCTGCCGTGTAGACGTGCGAACGGTGGCTCTCGTCGCGCGTCAGCAGGCCCTTGCCGTGCATGATCTGCATCAGGCGCAGCACGGTGGAGTAGGTGACGTCGGGGCGGTCCTTCAGCATCTGCTCGTGTACCTGGCGCGCGGTGGACGGGCCCATTGGCCACAGTGTTTGCAGCAGGTCGAGTTCGGCGGGAGTGGGTTTTTGTGCGCTCATGTGTTGTCCTTTCGACTCCACATTAAGCGTTCTAGACACCGATGTCTACATTTCTTTCTGCGCTCGTCGCAAATTAGACACACATGTCTAGTTTGGGCCTCAACCGGTGGGGCCGGGCTGGTCGCCGGGGTGTGGGAACAGCTCGGGATCCTCTTCCAGGTGGCTTGGATGCGCCAGCTCCCGGGCCAGCTGATCGTGGTCGAGCTCTTGCTCCCACTTCGATACCACCACCGTGGCCACGCCGTTGCCGATGAAGTTGGTCAGCGCGCGCGCCTCGCTCATGAAGCGGTCCACGCCCAGGATCAGCGCCATGCCGGCGACCGGGATGCTCGGCACCACTGCCAGGGTCGCGGCCAGCGTGACGAAGCCCGCGCCCGTGATGCCGGAGGCACCCTTCGAAGTCAGCATCGCGACGCCGAGGATGGTCAGCTGTTCGGTGAGCGTCAGGTCGGTATTGGTGGCCTGCGCGACGAACAGCGCC
>DASWYE010000066.1:0-39488 GCA_036405115.1 Telluria sp.
CACCCTGATCAAACTGCTGCTTGGCCTGCTCACGCCGACTGCGGGCGAAATTCGCATCGGCGGCGTGCCTGTGCGCGGGCTCGGTCTGGCAAACTACCGCGAGATGCTGGGCACGGTAATGCAGGACGACACGTTGTTCTCCGGTTCGATCGCGGACAACATTAGTTTCTTCGACCCGATGACCGATATGCAGCGCGTCTATCAATGCGCCGAACTGGCCGCTATCGGACCCGAGATTGCCGCCATGCCGATGGCCTTCAATACCTTGGTGGGCGATATCGGCACCGGACTGTCGGGCGGACAGAAGCAGCGCATCCTCCTCGCGCGTGCGTTGTACAAGAATCCCAAAATCCTGATCCTGGATGAAGCGACCAGCCACTTGGATGTCAGGAACGAACGCGCCGTCAATCAGGCCATCCAAGGGATAGCGCTTACCCGCATCATCGTCGCGCACCGTCCCGAGACGATCAGAATGGCGGGGCGGGTCATCGTGCTGCAGAATGGAGAGGTCGCCCAGGATGTCACCAATCCGGATCCGGCAAACAGGCAGGCGGCTTGAGCCGATCCCAGCAGCAATGAGCTGAAGGAGGCTTCGCCGTCAGGCGCCGTGTTCCCATCTGGCTGCACTCCAATGGTCGCGTTCGTGTCTGGCGGCTTGCGCCGCCTGACGATGACGCACCGCAATGGCTCGCCCATCGGGTGAGCGCAGAATGCCAGCTTGTCCGTTCCGGCCCCGTCCGGTTCGCACTTGCCCGGAGGCACCGATTGAGTGCTACACGCACATCCCTGCTGATCTCCTTTGCCGAGAAGTACACCCTGATGGTGATCGGCATGGGCACCAGCATGGCGATCGCGCGCCTGCTGACCCCGGCGCAGATCGGCATCTTCTCGATCGGCGCCGTCGTGGTCGGCATCACCCAGCTGGTGCGCGACTTCGGCGTCGGGCAGTACCTGATCCAGGAGCGCGAACTCACCAGCGCGAAAGTGCGCGCTGCATTCACGCTGACGCTGCTGATCGCGTGGGTCATGGCGGCCCTGCTGGTTGCCGCCAGCGGCGCGATCGGCCGCTTTTACGACGAGCCGGACGTCGGCAGCGTGCTGCGGGTGCTGGCGATCAGCTGCCTGCTGATCCCGTTCGGGTCGGTGACGCTGCCGCTGTTGCGGCGCGAGTTGAAATTCGGCGCGCTGTACTGCATCAACGTGGCCAGCGGCGTGGCCAGCCTGGTAGTGAGCGTCGGGCTGGCGCTGGCCGGTTACGGCTTCCTGAGCCTGGCCTGGGGCGCGGTGGCCAGCACCGCGGCCTCGGTACTGGCGAGCTTGTGCTTCCGTCCGCGCGGCATGCCGTGGCGGCCGGGATGGCGTGGCATGCGCCAGTTGCTGTCGTTCGGCGCCTACGCGAATAGCTCGAATGTGCTGGACGAGGTGGGCGTGGCGGCGCCCGACCTGGTGATCGGTAAAGTCCTCGGCGCGGAAGCGGTCGGGCTGTTCAGCAAGGCGCTGGGCGTGCTCGGCATCTTCAATGTACTGATCACCAAGGCGGTCATGCCGGTGGTCCTGCCGCTGTTCTCGGCGCAGGCGCGCGACGGGCACGACATGAAGGAGCCCTACCTCAGGACGATCCGCTTCATGGTGGCGCTGTCCTGGCCGTTCTTCGGCGTGCTGTGCGTGCTGGCGCTGCCGCTGGTGCGGCTCCTGTATGGGCCGCAATGGGACGCCAGCGTGCCGCTGGTGCGCATCATGTGCCTGTCGTGGGCGGTGTTCAGCCTGTTCGCGCTGGCGCGCGACCTGTTCGTGGCGATGGGCCATGTGAAGAAGCGCGCGCAGCTCGAGATGGTGGCGGTCCCCGTGCGCATCGCCGGCCTGCTCGTCGCCGCTCCGTTCGGACTGGAGGCGGTCGCCTGGAGCATCGTGCTCACGCAGCTGTTCAAGGCGTGGCTGATCTACCGCGGACTGGCGGCGCTGACGGGCATGCGTGTCGCCGAGCTGCTGTCGGCTGTGTCGAAGGGAACGGTGCTGACGCTGTTGTCAATCGCCGCGCCGCTGCTGGTGATGGCCACGATGGACCTGCGGGGACTGGCACTGGCGCCGCTGGCGCTTGCCGCAAGCGGGGCCGCGGCGGCATGGCTTGCCGGGGTGTTCCTGATCAACCATGAAATCGCGCACGAAATCAGCGCGGTCGCGCGCCAGCTCTCGCAGCAGTGGCGCGGCCGCGCGGTGCCGCGCTGACCCGGGAGGATGCATGCCGCTTCACTCGATTGTCATGCCGGTCTATAACGGCGAACGCTACCTGGCCGAGTCGATCCGGAGCGTGCTGGACCAGGACTGCGCCGACCTCGAACTGATCGTGGTCGACGACTGCTCCTCCGACCGCTCCACGGACATCGTGCAGGAATTCGCGGCGCACGACGCGCGCGTCAGGCCCGCGTCCACCGCGATCAATTCCGGCGGGCCCGCCATGCCCAAGAACGTCGGGCTGGCCCTGGCGCGCGGGGAGTTCGTCTCGTTCTGCGACCAGGACGACGTCCTGCTGCCGCACAAGCTGGCGCGCGCCTCGGGGGTATTTGCCAGCTTCCCGCAACTGGACCTGGTGTTCTTCGACTTCCGGCCATTCAGCGCGCTCGGCGGCACCCAGCAACCCTACCTCGCCGGGAAGAAGTTTACCGAGGTGGCCAGCAGCTACCTCGAGCCGGCCGGCGGCGACGTGTACCTGTGCAGGAATTACTGGGGCTGCATGGCCGGCCTGCACATGGGGATCAGCACGCAGACGGTGGTGTGCCGCCGCGCGCTGCTGGACGGCCGGCGCTTCGATACGCGCTTCCGGATCGTGGACGATATCGCGCTCTGGCACCGGGTGGCGGAAACGGCGCGGATCGCCTTCGTCAACCAGCCGGTGGCGCTGTACCGCGACCATGAGCAGGCGCTCACGGGCGACAGCGCACTGCTGTCGCGCGAGACGGTGGCGTTCCATCGCGAGAACTACTTCCGCCAGCGCCACCTGTTCAGCGCCGAGGAAAACCGGCGCTACCGGCAGATGCTGGCGTGCTTCTTCGTCCGCAACGCCTCGCTGCCGGAGCTGTCGGAGCTGGAAAAACGCAGCCACCTGCTGCAGTCGCTCCTGTTTGACTTCCGCTTCCGGACGCTGCGCTGGTTCCTGCGGACCTTTGCGGCAAAGCAGCGCCATGCGCGATAGTTCCGGCAAATTCGCAGGGTGTTTGCGCTGGCGCAGACGGAGTCGTGTACAAGGCCAGCCACATTGTCCCACCTCATTAGCCGCGACCGGGCATCCATGACAATCCGGACTGGTACTCGATTTCGCGCTGACGGAGACTGCACATGGACAAGGACAAGGTTGTCGCGGTGGTGGGGCTGGGCTACGTCGGCCTGCCGCTGGCGGTTGAATTCGGCAAGAAGCAGCGCACGATCGGCTTCGACCTGTCGGAAGCCAAGATCCGCAACTACCGCAACTTCACGGATCCCACCGGGGAGGTCGATTCCGCCGAACTGCGTGCGGCCGAACACCTCGAAGTGACTACCGACCCGGCGGCGCTGGCGCAGGCCGACTTCATCATCGTGGCAGTGCCCACGCCGGTGGACGGCGCGCACAATCCCGACTTCACGCCGCTGGCGGGCGCCTCGCGCTCGGTTGGCAGGCACATGAAGCGCGGCGCGGTGATCGTCTACGAGTCGACCGTTTATCCCGGCGCGACCGAAGAGGTGTGCATTCCGATCCTGGAGCAGGAATCGGGCATGACGTGGCGACAGGACTTCCATGTCGGCTTCTCGCCCGAGCGCATCAATCCGGGCGACCGCGAGCACCGGCTGACGTCGATCCGCAAGGTGGTGTCCGGCGATGACGAGGCGACCCTGGAGGCGGTCGCGCAGCTGTACGAGTCGGTGATCACGGCCGGCGTGTACCGCGCTTCCAGCGTCAAGGTGGCCGAGGCTGCCAAGGTCATCGAGAATACCCAGCGCGACCTGAACATCGCTCTGATGAACGAGCTGGCGATCATCTTCGACCGCATCGGGGTGGATACGCTGGAAGTGCTGCAGGCAGCGGGCACCAAGTGGAACTTCCTGCCGTTCCGCCCCGGCCTGGTGGGTGGCCACTGCATCGGCGTGGATCCCTACTACCTGACGCACAAGGCCGAGATGATCGGCTATCACCCGCAGGTGATCCTGGCCGGCCGGCGCATCAACGACGGCATGGCCAAGTTTGTCGCCGAGAAGACGGTCAAGGCCATCATCGGCGCAGGATTCAACGTCAAAGGCGCGCGCGTAAACGTGGTCGGCCTGACTTTCAAGGAGGACTGCCCGGACCTGCGCAACTCCAAGGTGGCGGACATCGTGGCGGAACTGCGCACCTACGGCATCCAGGTCCACGTGCACGACCCGGTGGCGCCGGGACCTGAGGCGCTGCACGAATACGGCATCGAGCTGGAACGCTGGGACAGCCTGCCGCGCGCCGAGGCGATCATCGCGGCGGTGTCGCACAAGGAGCTGCTGGAGCGGCCGCTGGCCGACTACCAGGAGAAGCTCAAGGACGGCGGCTGCTTCATCGACGTCAAGGCGCGCTTCGACCACCAGGCGCTGCGCGCGGCGGGCTTCTCGGTCTGGCGGCTGTGAACCGGCAGCCCGCACGCAGGTACGATTACATCCGGCGCGACCTCGAGGGGCGCCGTTGCCACTGGCTGGTTACCGGCGCTGCCGGCTTCATCGGCTCGAACCTGGTGGAGGCGCTGCTGGCGCTGGACCAGCGAGTTACGGGGATCGACAATTTCGCCACCGGCCACCGCCACAACCTCGAGCAGCTGCGCGAGGCGACAGGCGACGCGCAGTGGAGCGGGTTCCGGTTCATCGAGGGCGATATCCGGGTGCTGGCGGACTGCCAGGCCGCCTGCGACGGGGTCGACATCGTGCTGCACCAGGCGGCACTCGGCTCGGTAGCACGTTCGATCGAGGATCCGCTCGCGACCACCGCCACCAATGTCGGCGGCTTCGTCAACATGCTCACCTGCGCGCGCGACGCGGGGGTGCGGCGATTCGTCTATGCAGCATCCAGTTCCACCTATGGCGACCATCCGGGCCTGCCCAAGGTGGAGGACCAGATCGGACGTCCGCTGTCGCCATATGCCGTCACCAAATACGTCAACGAGCTGTATGCGGACGTGTTCCACCGCTGCTACGGCATCGACACTGTCGGGCTGCGCTACTTCAATGTCTTCGGGCAGCGGCAGGACCCGAATGGCGCGTACGCGGCCGTGATCCCGCAGTGGTTCGCGGCGATGATCGGCAGGCGTGGCGTGATCATCAACGGCGATGGCGAGACCAGCCGCGACTTCTGCTACATCGACAACGTGGTGCAGGCCAACCTGCTGGCCGCCACCGTAGTCGCTCCGGAAGCGCTCAACCAGGTATACAACATCGCGCTGGGCGAGCGCACCACCCTGGTCGGGCTGTATGAGTTGATGCGCGAGCTGCTGGCGCGGCGCCTGCCGCATGTGGCGGCGCACAGCCCGCAGTTCGGCCCATTCCGCGCCGGCGACGTGCGCCACTCGCAGGCCGACATCTCCAAAGCCCGCGCGCTGCTCGGCTATGCGCCCACGCACCACCTCAAGGACGGGCTGAACGAAGCGCTGGACTGGTACGTGCAGCATCTATGAACGCAGTGGCGGCATGGAGCTACGGCAGCGCAGCGCTGGCATTCCTGGTGCTCGCGCTGCTAGTGGCCACGCTCTGGCGCGGGCGCCCGCATGCGCGGGTGCTCGGCTTTGCCTGCCTTGCCACTTCCGCTTGGGCAGGCGCGTGCGCGGCAGGCGCCGTATCCGGCGCGTCCTGGCCCGTGTGGATCGATCTGCTCGAGGCAGTGCGCGGCGCTGCCTGGACGGCATTCCTGTTCATCCTGCTCGGCTACCGCAGCGCCCAGCGCGCGGTCCTGGTGCCGGTCGCCGTAGCATATCTGTCCTACATGCTGCTGGTAGCGCTGCGCGAGGTGAGCGCGCCGGTGGCGCAATGGACAGGCACGTTGACGCTGGTGCTGGCCCGCCTGGGTTTTGCGGTGCTCGGAATGCTTCTGGTGGAGCACCTGTACCGCAACAAGACCGCACAGCAGCGCTGGGCGATCAAGTTTGCGTGCATGGCCATCCTGGCGATGTTCGTGTTCGACTTCTACATGTACAGCGACGCGGCCCTGCTACGCGCCGTCAACCCGGATATCTGGGCGGCGCGCGGTTTCGGCGCCGCACTGTGCGCGCCGCTGCTGGCGATCTCGGTGGCGCGCAGCGCGTCCTGGTCCACCGGCCTGTCGGTCTCGCGCAGTATGCTGTTCCATTCCGCCGCGATCGCCGGCTCCGCCGTCTACCTGCTGCTAATGGGATTTACCGGCTATTCGCTGCGCTATTTCGGCGGGCGCTGGGGACCGGTAATGCAGCTGGCCTTCCTGTTCGGCGCGGCAGTGCTGCTGGCGGCGATCCTGTTTTCCGGCTCTTTCCGGGCCTGGCTGAAGGTGTTCATCAGCAAGCACTTCTACAGCTACCACTACGATTACCGCGAGGAGTGGATGCGCTTCACGCGTGCGCTGTCCGAACAGGAGCCCGGCGTCGGCGAGCGTGCCATCCATGCGCTGGGCGCGCTGGTCGAAAGCCCGGGCGGCGCCTTGTGGATCCTCCGCGACGACAGCCGCTTCGAGCTGGCCGCGCACGTCAACACCACCCCGGCGCAGGGGACGCTGCCGCTGGACGATCCGATGTGCGTGTTCCTGGACGCTCGCAAGTGGGTGATCGACCTGCGCCAGCTCGCCGCGGCGCCGGATTCCTACGAGCGGCTGGTGGTGCCGGCCGCGATACGCGAGCTGCCGCGCGCGCGCCTGGTGGTGCCGCTGGTGCTGCACGGACGCCTGTTCGGATTCATGCTGCTGCTCGAGCCGCGCAGCCGGATGGCCCTCAACTGGGAAGTGATCGACCTGCTCAAGATCGCGGCCAGCCAGGCGGCCAGCTATCTCGCGCAGCAGGAGGCTGCGGATGCGCTGATGGTGGCGCGCCAGTTCGAATCGTTCAACCGTATGTCCACCTTCATCGTGCATGACCTGAAGAACCTGGTGTCCCAGCTCTCGCTGCTCAGTTCCAACGCGCAGACGCACAGCGCCAATCCCGAGTTCCAGCGCGACATGGCGGAAACCGTGGCCCACTCCGTGCGCAAGATGAAGATGCTGCTTCAAAGGCTGAGCCGGGGCGGCGCCCCTGAACGGTCTGGCCCGCTGTCGATGGCCGGGCTGCTGGAGCGCGCGGTGGCGCTCAAATCCGCATTCGCGCCGGCCCCGACGCTTGCGCTCGGGGCCGATGCGGCCGTGCTGGCAGACGCGGAGCGGCTGGAGCGGGTGGTCGGCCACCTGATCCAGAACGCGATCGAGGCGACGCCCAAGGAAGGCAGGGTGACGGTCAGGCTGCATACGGCCGGGGCGGAAGCGGTGGTCGAGATCGCGGACACCGGCACGGGAATGAGCGAAGAATTCATCCGCGAGCGGTTGTTCAAGCCGTTCGAGAGCACCAAGTCGGCCGGCATGGGCATCGGCGCGTTCGAGAGCCGCGAGTACGTCCGCGAGTTGGGAGGACGGCTGGAGGTGAGCAGCCGGCCGCTGTGTGGCACTACCTTCCGGATCGTGCTGCCGCTGCACGAGGCGGCGCGGCTGGACGGGGCTGACGCGGCGTAGCACACGCCACGGCCAGCACGAGGAAGAACGCCAGCGTCAGGCGCGGCACGTCGAACAGGCTGTCGAACATGCCCACCATCAGGAACCCGGTCAGGGCGGCGAGGTATACCAGCGCGGCAAGCTCCCCACGCAGCGCCCGCCGGCCCAGGACGCCCGCTGCTGCGGCCAACACCAGCACGGCGGCTGCGAGCCCGGCCCAGCCCATCTCGAACACGGTGTGGACCATCACATTCTTTGCGTGCCAGGGCAGGTGGCTGCGGTCGCTGCTGAAAAACCATCCCTCGATGGCGCGGGAGAACGCGCCGTTGCGCACCAGCTCCTCGCGCGTGCCGAGGTTTACCAGGCTGACATTATCGATATCGATCCAACCCTCCGAGCCGACCGCGGCCAGTTCGAGCTGCGTCGGAGGCTGCAGGATGCCGATGGCGGTGCTGGCCGGCACTGCGCGCAGCACCACGCTGTAGCGGCGCCACTCCTGGCTGGCCGGGCCGAGCCTGATGTGGGCCCATGAGCAGTTCTGCGGATACAGCAGCCAGCGCTCGCAGACACCTGCCTGCAGCGAGGTCCTGGCGCTGCCGCGGCGGATGTCGGCGGTGAAGAGGTAGCGGCCGCCGCCCGGGGCGTCGACCCGCTGCAGCATGCGGAGCGCCTCGCCGTACCCGGCCCGGTAGCGCCCGACTCCCAGCCGCAGGAAGCGCTCCGCCGCCCCGGTATCGACAAAGCTGAACTGTCCGGGCGCATCGCCGGAGCTGCTGCGCCAGAAGTAGGTCGACGGATAGCTTCCCAGCCCCATGCCGAACAGGGACGCCCGCAGGCCGCGGTCGCGCATCGCCAGCGAGTCGGTCCAGTGCCGCACACGCAGGCTCAGGTCGTTGGCTGTGGTGGCGAACCGGGTGCCGAGATAGTAGCTGGCGGCCGCCGGGATCATCGTCGCCAGCACCACGGCGAAGAACAGGGTGCCGGTGATGGCCGAACGGGGCTGCCACAGCGTGCGCGGCATCACCTGGCTGGCGGCGACGATGGTGACAGCCAGCGCCGCCACCGCCAGAGCGGGGGGCGCCGCTTCCACGCCGCCCCAGTGGTGCGCCACGGCAGCCGCCCCCACCGCCAGTGCGGCGAACGACGCGACCGAGAGCACGGTTCCGGCCTGGCTGCGCGAGCCGTACAGCAGCGGAGCTCCCGCGCCGAACGCCAGTGCGGAGGCGGCAACCGCGATGTAGGAGCCCTTATCGAGAAGGGCCGCCAGTGCGGTCGCAGCAAGAACACCGGCCAGCGCGGCGCCGGGCGCCACGAGGCGGCAAGGACTGACGGACAGGATCATCGCCGCCACCATGAGCGTGATGGAAGCGGCCAGTCCACGGTAGCCGGAGGTGGCGAATACGCGTATCAGCGCAACGCAGGTAATCGCCAGCAGCCCGGCCGCGATCAGCAGGGCACGCATATTGAAGGCGCCGCTGCGCAGCCGGTGTGCCACCGCCAAGCCGCCGGACACCAGCGCGGCGCCGCCGAAGGCGAGGTACATATCGCGCGAGAAGATCGCGAAACTGGCGTAGCAACCCAGCAGCAGCAGCCCGAGCGCGAGCAGGTGGCGCAACTGCGCGCCGGGCGCCGCCAGCCAGACCGCGATGAAGGGCAGCGACAGCGCGAGGTAGGCGTCGAGTGCGGCGCCGCCCGTGTGCATCGACGAGAAAGGTCCGGTGGGACGGTAGTCGGCGGCGAAGTTGAGCAGGCCCGGGAACATGGCGCGCTCCCAGACTACGGCCAGTGCCGTCATCGCCAGCCCGGCCAGCATGCCGGGTACGAAGTACGCTTCGACGTTGCGCAGCGCGTCGCCGGCGGTGCGCAGGAAGAGCGGCAACAGGATGACCATCCAGGCAAAACCCGAGAACACGCGCAGCGAGTTATAGGGAGAGAAGTAGCCGGTGAAGGAGTTCGCGTCCACCGCCTGCAGCGGCAGCAGGCCGATCGCCGTGCTAGCGGTCCACGCCAGCGCAAACAGCGACAGCGCGAGCACGAAGGAACGCGGCAGGCTGGCCTGCGGCGGTGCTGCAGCCGTGCGCAGGTAGCCGAATGCGGCGGTGGCAAGCAGCAGAAGGTCGATCTCGCCGAGGTAGAACCATCCCGTATGCGGCGCCAGGTCGAAAACCGGTAGCAGCGCCGGCACCACGAACAGCCAGGCGCATGGACGCCACCAGATCAGCAGCGCATAGCCGGATATCGCCGCTACGATGATGGCCGGGTTGGCAGGGTAGTACCAGGCTGCCGCCAGCAGGCTGGCCAGCAGGGCGGCGCCGGCGATGCGGAGCGCGGCGGCCACGGCCTCAAGCCTCCTGCTCCGTCACTTGTTCCAGCAGGCGTGCGAGCTGGCTGGAACGGGCGCGGCGCGAGCACGACGCGACTGCCTCGGCCGATGCGAGCGGCGCATCGCCAGCCATGGCGCGCGTGATAAAACTGTCCAGGGCGGATGCGATGGCATCGGGATCGTCCAGCGGCGCGATCGTATCGATGCCCGCGCGCCGCATGACGGCCGCGGTGTCGCCGGCCGGATCGGTCAGGGCCAGAACAGGACGGTGCGCGCGGAAGTACTCGTAGATCTTGGCGGGAACCTGGTCGTTGCAATTGGCTGCCTGCAGCACCAGCAGCCCGCCGGCCGATGTCATCTCGGCAAGGGCGGCCGCGTACGGGATATGCGGCTCGAGCGTCACCACGGACTGGACACCTGCATCTTCGACCAGCTTGCGCAGGTGCGCGTCGTGCCCGGTGGCGCGCAGGACCAGCCGGAAGCTGTGGGCGCCGATGCGGCCGCGGCGAAGCAGGATCGCAAGGGCGGCGAACAGCGCCGTGGGGTCGCGTTCGCACGGGTAGATCACCCCGCTGTGGACCAGCCTGAATGGATGGGAGCCAGCAGCAGGGCAGGGCATCGCCGTCCTGAAGCTGTCTTCATCGAAGCCGTTTTCGATCAGCGCGAACCGGCTGGCCGGCACATGCGGGTAGCGCGCGACGTAGGTGCGCACCGCGCCCGGCGTGGTGCACACGGCCACGGCGCAATGTTCGATCGTCTTGCGTTCGATCCAGCGGTAGACGCGGCGGGTCAGTGGGTCCGGCGGGTAGCCGTCGTCCGTCATCGGGTCGCGCAGGTCGGCGATCCACGGCAGGCCGGTCAGCTTGCGCAACGCCAGCCCGGCCAGGTGGGCGGTCGCGATCGGATAGGTGGACCAGATTGCGGCAGGGCGGTGCAACCGCACCAGGCGCAGCCCGGCCGGTACTGCGCCCAGCAGCCAGCTCGCCCAGCGGTCGGGCAGCGCGAACCAGCGTGGATAGCGTCCGCGCACCGACAGGTGGCGTGCGGTATCGAGGGCGAAGGCCCGCGTGACCAGGGCCTGCGCGGGGACCTCGTCGGACAGGCCCTCGCAATGCTCGTGGTAGGCACGCGGCGATGCGCACAACATCAGCGGGCGCCAGCCTTCCTCAGGCAGGTGCTGGGAGAACTTGAGCGTGCGCTGGATGCCGCTGCTTCCACGCATCGGCGGGTAATGGAAGGCGATCATCAGCACGCTTTTCACCATGACCTGACCCATTCGCGCGTCCACAGTGCCACCTGGTCGCGCCAGGCGCGGCAGGAGAAGGTGTGGTCCGCTTGCTCCAGGCGCCGCCAGCCGGTGCGGTGGGGGCCGAGGGCGCGCTTCCAGCCGCTCGAGGAACCCGCCAGGTCGGCGAATTCCTTTGCCGTCAGGTCCTGGCCGCTGAGGATGACCAGGATCCGCCCCGGGAAGGCGGCCAGGCTGGAAAGCAATCGGTCAGGGAGGGACTCCGCGCCTGGCGCACGGCGCCTGCCGCCCAAGGCGGAGGCCAGCATCTGGCGCAGGGAGGCCAGGGCAGCCCGGTAGTCGAACTGGCGGCGCAGGATCTTGCTCCACAGTTCGCGGTCCAGCAGGCGCGCACGGTAGTAATGGCGGATGGTTGCGCGGGCGATGCCATCCGGCGTGCGCACCCAGGGATTGAGCAGTACCATGCCGACCACGCGCGGATCGAGCGGCGCATGGAAGGCGGCCGCGGCGGCGCCGTCGCACATGCCCCACACCGCCACGTCCTGCAGCGAGGGAACGGTGGCGACGAACAGGTCGAGCGCGCGTGCGATGTCGGTGCCGACCTCGTCGAAAGTGCGGATGTCGCCGTGGCTGTCGCCCATGCCGCGGTAGTCGAAGCGCAGCACCGGGATGCCGTGCGCGGCCAGGTCGCGCGCCAGCAGGACGAACTGGCGGTGGCTGCCGGCGCGGTACTGGGGACCGCCGACGATGACGAGGATGCCGCGCGTGCCGGGGCGCGCCGGGATGCTGGCGATTCCCACCAGCGTGTCGCCCTCGCAGTCGATCAGGACTGCCTGCTCGCGGTAGCGCGCGGCGGGCGCGCTGGCCGGAGCCGGGATACCGGGCGACTCCGGCAATGTGGCCATTTATGCCATCTTTGCTCGCACGAAGCCGGCCAGGCTGCCGAGGGTGGCAAAGGTGCTGGCGCCGATCTCGTCGTCCTCCACCGTAATTCCGAACGTCTCCTCCAGCGCCGCGATCAGGTTCACCACGGCCATCGAGTCCAGCTCGGGCAGGGTGCCCAGCAGGCTTGAGCGCTCGTCCAGCGAGCGCAGGGTCGGTTCGGAAAGGCTCAGCACTTCGCCGAGGATGGTCTTGACTTCTTCGAGATACATTCGTGCTCCGGGATTCGATTGGTGGGCAGCTCGGAACGCCAGCCCGCCGTGAAGTCCACATGGTACATGGTGCGGCGCGCAAAGGTCTACGGACCAGGCAGGTAGCGATTGAGGGCGGTCAACGCTATGTTGTGTTGTGCCCACGTCGCCCGCCGCATCAGGCAATCTTTGCCGCAGGCGTGCGCCAGCACATAAAATAGCGGCCTGGCCGCGGCCAAACCACCCCCGACCCCTATGAGCGAGCTGATACACCATTTCATTTTTGACACAGCGCGGCGCACCCCGGGCGCAGAGGCGCTGGTCTATGGCGATCGCCGCCTGGACTACGCGGCGCTGGCCACGGCCGTGACGCGGGCCGCGCAAGGCCTGCTGGGGCTCGGCCTGCAGCGCGGCGATCGGGTGGCCGTGTACCTCGAGAAGAATATCGAGAACGTGGCGGCGATGTTCGGCGCGGCGGCGGCGGGCTGTGTGTTCGTGCCGGTCAATCCGCTCCTGAAACCGGAACAGGTCGCGTACATCCTGGGTGACTGCAACGTCCGGGTGCTGGTGACCTCGGGCGAGCGCCTGCGCCAGCTCTCCAGCGTGCTGCATGCCTGCCCGGACCTGCTGGCGGTCGTGGCGACGGGACCGGCGGAGCTTCCCTCCATGGCTGGCGGCGCCCCCGTGCTGCGCTGGGACCGTGTCATGACGGAGTCGCCGGAAGCCGAGCCGCACCAGCCGATCGACGCCGACATGGCAGCGATCCTGTACACCTCGGGCAGCACCGGCAAGCCGAAGGGCGTAGTGCTGTCGCACCGGAACATGGTGGCTGGAGCGCGCAGCGTGGCGCAATACCTGGAAAACACCCCGGACGACCGCATCCTGGCCGTGCTGCCCCTCAGTTTCGACTATGGCCTGAGCCAGCTGACCACCGCCTTCCACGCAGGCGCCACGGCGGTGCTCATCAACCACCTGCTGCCGCGCGACGTGCTGGCCGCCGTGGTGGCCGAACGCATCACCGGCCTGGCTGCGGTGCCGCCGCTTTGGATCCAGCTGGCGGCGCTGCCCTGGCCGGCGGACTGCACCCTGCGCTACTTCACCAATTCGGGCGGCGCAATGCAGCGGCCGACGCTGGAAGCGCTGATGGCCGCGCTGCCGGCCGCCCGGCCGTTCCTCATGTACGGCCTGACCGAAGCGTTCCGCTCGACCTACCTGCCGCCGGCGGAAGTGGCGCGCCGGCCCGGCTCGATCGGGCGCGCGATCCCCAACGCCGAAGTGCTGGTGCTGCGCCCGGACGGCAGCGAGTGCGATATCAACGAACCGGGCGAGCTGGTTCACCGTGGCGCGCTGGTGTCGATGGGCTACTGGAACGACCCGGCCAAAACTGCCGAGCGCTTCCGACCGGTGGCGCCGGTGCATGAAGGCCTGCCGCTGCCGGAGCTGGCCGTATGGTCGGGCGACACCGTGCGGCGCGACGAGGAAGGCTTCCTCTACTTCATCAGCCGGAATGACGAAATGATCAAGACCTCCGGCTACCGGGTCAGCCCGACCGAGGTGGAGGAGATCGTGTACGCGCGCGCAGGCGTGGCGGAAGCGGCCGCGATCGGCGCCGCCCATCCTGCGCTCGGCCAGGCGATCGTGCTGGTCGCCTACGTGGGCGGGGGCGCTTCCGCTGACGGCGCAGCCATGCTGTCCGCGCTCAAGGCGCACCTGCCCGGCTACATGGTGCCGCAGAAGGTGGTGGTGGCCGATGGCCCGCTGCCGCGCAACCCGAACGGCAAGATCGATCGCAAGCTGCTGGCAGCGCAATACGCCGAAGCGTTCACGCAGGTGCAGCCATGAGCACTCGTCCCCAACACGCGCCGATGACGCAATTCGATGTGGCCGGCGACGAGCTGCAGGTAGGCGGCATGCCGCTGTCGCGCCTGGCGCAGCGGGTCGGCCAGACGCCGTTCTACGCCTACGACCGCGCGCGCATGAGCGAACGCGTCGCGCTGCTGCGCCGCCACCTGCCGCCGGAGGTGCACCTGCACTACGCGATGAAAGCCAACCCGATGCCGGCGGTGGTCCAGCACATGGCGGGCCTGGTCGACGGCATCGATATCGCATCGGGCGGCGAACTGCGGGTGGCGCTGGACACGCCGATGGACCCGGCACGCATCAGCTTCGCCGGACCGGGCAAGAGCGACGCCGACATTGCGCGCGCGGTGGCCGCCGGCGTCGTGCTGAACCTCGAATCCGGAGCGGAAATGGAGCGTGCGGCGCAGGCCGGGACGCGGCTCGGCATCCGCCCGAAGGTCGCGGTGCGTGTCAATCCGGATTTCGAACTCAAGTCGTCCGGCATGAAGATGGGCGGCGGGCCGAAGCAGTTCGGCGTCGATGCCGAACGCGTGCCGGCGCTGCTCGACCGGCTGGGCGCGCTGGGACTCGATTTCCAGGGCTTCCACATCTTCACCGGTTCCCAGAACCTGAAGGCGGCTGCGCTGCAGGAAGCGCACCAGAACACCTTCGAGCTGGCGTTCCGGCTGGCGCAGCACGCGCCGGGACCGCTCAAGACGCTCAATATCGGCGGCGGCTTCGGCGTGCCGTACTTCCCCGGCGAGCAGCCGCTGGACCTGGCGGCTGTTGGCGACAACCTGCGACGCCTGATGCCTGGCGTGGCGGAGCGCTTGCCGGGAACCCGGGTCGTCATCGAACTGGGACGCTACCTGGTCGCGGAAGCCGGGGTGTACGTGTGCCGCGTGGTCGACCGCAAGGAGTCGCGCGGCCAGGTATTCCTCGTGACGGACGGCGGCCTGCACCATCACCTCGCCGCATCCGGCAATTTCGGCCAGGTGATCCGCAAGAACTATCCGGTTGCGATCGGCAACCGCATGGCATCGAGCGGACACGAACAGGTGTCGGTGGTGGGGCCGCTCTGTACGCCGCTCGACCTGCTGGCCGACCAGATGGACCTTCCACGCGCCGATGTGGGCGACCTGGTGGTCGTGTTCCAGTCGGGCGCATACGGGCTGACCGCCAGCCCGGCGGCCTTCCTCAGTCATCCGGGAGCCGTCGAAGTGCTGGTCTGACGGCGCAGTAACACTTCAGGGGGTGCGATGTCTGGTTTATGCGGCTGGACCGGCTACGGAAGCGGCTTCGACGCCAACCGGCAGCTCGCGCTGGCGATGGCGGCGCCCCTCTCGCGTTTCGATGGCGGCATCGTCCAGGCCCTCACCGGCAATACCTGCGCGGTGGCCGCCACCTCGGCGGCAGGCCGCGCCCAGGTGGCGCGTGCCGGCAGCGTGCTGGTAGCGCTGTGGGGCAGCGCGGCGATCCACGACGGCGCCCTGGCAGCGCAGGCGGCCGCGCAAGGCCTGGGCCGGACCCTCGCCGGCGCCTGGCGCGGCTCCCCCGAGTCGGCCTGCCGCGCACTGGCCGGCCCATTCGCGCTGGCGATGGTCGATTGCGACAGCGGCGACGCCCTGCTGGCGGTGGACCGGATGGGCGCGCACGCGCTGTCCTACCGCTGCGGCGATGACGCACTGGTGTTCGCCTCGAACGCGGATGCGATCGCACTGCATCCCACCGGCCGCCAGCTGCAGGTCGACCGCCAGGGCATCTACGACTATGTCTATTTCCACATGGTGCCGTCGCCCGGGCACGTATGGCAGGGAGTGCGGCGCCTGCTGCCCGGCGAAATGCTGGAGTACCGCTGCGGCAAGGCCAGCGTGCGGCGCTACTGGAGGATGCGCTTCGACGAACAGGCGCCCGCCGCGTTCGGGCAGCTGAAGGAACGCTTCGTTAGCGCAGTGCGCGACAGCGTGCGCGATGCCAGCAGCGGTTGCGAGACCGGCGCCTTCCTGTCCGGCGGCACCGACAGCTCGACCATCGCCGGCATGCTGGGCGAGGCGACCGGGCGGCCGGCGCGCACTTATTCGATCGGCTTCGACGCGCAGGGCTATGACGAAATGGCCTACGCCCGCATCGCAGCACGCCATTTCGGCACCGACCACCACGAGTATTACGTGACCCCGGACGATGTCGCCGATGCGATACCCGAGGTGGCGAGTGCCTTCGACCAGCCGTTCGGGAATGCCTCCGCCGTCCCGGCCTACCTGTGCGCGCGCATGGCCCGGCGCGACGGCATCGAGCGGCTGCTCGGTGGCGACGGCGGCGACGAACTCTTTGGCGGCAATGAACGTTACGCGAAGCAGCGGGTGTTCGACTTCTACGCCAGGCTGCCGGCGCCGGTGCGGCGCGCCTTGCTGGAGCCCGCCTTGCGCCATTTCCCGATGGGCGGGCGGTTCGGGCCGGTGCGCAAGGCGCGCAGCTACGTCCAGCAGGCCAGGGTGCCGATGCCGGGGCGGCTGGAAACCTACAACCTGCTCGGCCGCTACGGCGCCGATACCGTGTTCGAGGCGGACTTCCTGGCCGCCGCCGACACCGCGCGGCCGCTGGCCAGCCTGGAAGAGACCTGGAGCGCGAGCGAGGCCCGGACCCTGATCAACCGCATGCTGGAGCTGGACCTGAAGATCACGCTGGCCGACAACGACCTGCCCAAGGTGGCCGGAGCCTGCCAGCTGGCCGGCATCGAGGTTGCCTTCCCCTTCCTGGACCGGCGGGTGGTCGAATTCTCCGCCAGCCTGCCGCCGTCCTACAAGCTGAAGCGCCTGGCGTTGCGCTGGTTCTTCAAGGAGGCGCTGCGCGGCTTCCTGCCCGACGAGATCATCGCCAAGCAGAAGCACGGCTTCGGGCTGCCGTTCGGGGTCTGGCTCGGCGCCCACCATCGCCTGCGCCAGCTGGCGGGCGACAGCCTGTCCGACCTGAAGGGGCGGCGCATCGTGCGGCCGGAGTTCATCGACGAGCTGCTCGGCCGCCACGTGGCCGAGCATCCCGGCTACCACGGCACCATGGTGTGGGTGTTGATGATGCTGGAGCAGTGGTTCAGGCAGCACAAGGCCGCTGCCTGAACGTAGCCTGCGTCAGAAGAAGCTTTCCGGGATCACCAGCACGTCGCCCGGGCGCATCTTGATGTTGGCCGAGATGTCGCCCTTCTTGATCAGGTCATTCAGGCGCACCCCGTAGGTGGACTGCTTCCCGTTCACTGTGCGGATGATGGAGGCGCGGTTGCCGGCCGCGAACTCGGTCACGCCTCCCACCGCGATCAGGACATCCATCAGCGACATGCCGTTGCGGTATGCCAGCGCCTGCGGACGCGCGGCCTGTCCGATCACGCGCACCTGGCGGTCGTAGCTGCCGACGAAACCGGTGACGATCACCGTGACCACCGGCTGCTGGATGAACTTCGACAGCGCCTTCTCGATGTCGCGCGCCAGTTCGGTGGCGGTGCGGCCCGAGGCCGGCAGGTCCTCGACCAGCGGGGTGGTGAGCTTGCCGTCGGGGCGCACCGGGAACGAACCCGATACCTCGGGGTTGCGCCACACGGTGATGCTGATGCTGTCGCCGGGTCCGATGACGTAATCGGCCGGTGGTGCGGCATCCTGGGCCGGCGCGGCGCTGTGCCTGGTGGCGCAACCGGCGAGCAATGTCATGGCCGCCAGCGCGAACAGGGCGGCGATTGTTTGTCGGTAGTTCATGGTGCGTTCCTTTCCTGGTTTGACGCTGCTGGCTGCTTTTTGACCAGATCCCGGATGAAGTTGGACGGGATCGCATACGAAATGCCGCTGGGGCTGGTGAGGGCGGACTCGCGCGCGCCCCTGATCCACACCATGTTGATGATGCCGACCACCGAGCCGTCCTCGCTGCGGTACAGCGGGCTGCCGCTATTGCCGGGGAGGGCGGTGCCATCGAGCTGGAAGATGTCGAAGCCCTTGCTGTCCAGTTTCCCGATTATCGCGGGATCGAGCTTGCTCGCATTGAGCGGGGGCATGAAGGCGGGCGTGACCGCGGCCAGCAGCGCGCGGTGCGTGGCCGGGTTCAGGCCCAGTGCCATCCCGAGCGGATAGCCGGTGAATGCCAGTGCCTGCCCCTCGGCGGCGGCGTCGGAGTCGGCCAGCCGCAGCGGCGCCAGCGCCTTGCCGGTAATGCGCAGCAGGGCCAGGTCGTGGTCCTTGTCCAGTTCCACCGCGACCGCGGGACGGAACTCGTAGGCGCCGCTACCGGTGACGATCACCCCGATGATGCGCGTGGCGTTGGCATCCGCATCGAGCACGACGTGCGCGTTGGTCACGATGGTCAGCCCGTCGCCCACCGCGAAACCGGTGCCGTTGAAGACGACCGGCGGGCTGCGCATCTTTTCGAAGGTGCCCACGGCAACCACCGAGGGCTTGACGGTGGCGACCACCTTTGCCAGTTCGGCGGCGCGCGGCCCCGGAAGAGGTGCGCACAGCACGGCCAGCGCAAGCGCTGTACAGGCAAGGATTCGCATGATCGGGTCCGGAGGCAGTTGGTAAAACTTCACCATAACAGCGAACACAGGCGTTTGCAGTCGAATCGCGTCCGGTGTTTGACATGGCGTAGATCGGCGTCGCTACCGGTGTTGCGGCAAGGGGCGAAAGTTCCGTTAAGCGATCCGAACTGAATTTATGTCAAAGGCCCGAGTTGTCAGAAATGCTCTGATCGGGGTGCCTGCCACCCGACCACATTTCGAGAGCGCGAGAACGCATGATTCCCCTGACCGCATATCGCCGCCGTCCCGCCGCGCTGCGCGCCGCTCCGCTCGCGCTGGCGGTCATGCTGGCGCTGGACTGCCGCGCCGAAGTCAGGGTGGTGCCCGGGCTCGACCTGCGCGAGCGCTACACCGACAACGTCGCGCTGGCACGCGAAGGACAGGAGCGCGGGCGGTTCGTGACGGAGATCGCGCCCAGCCTGTCCATCTCGAGCAACAGCCCGTCGCTGCAGCTGTCGGCGCGCTACCAGCTCCGCTACTCCATATTCAACGATGACGACCTGCAGGACACGCAGCGCCACACCAACCATCTGTCTGCCAACGCCAAGGCGCGCCTGGTGCCCGAGATGCTGTACCTGGACGCCGGCGCGTCGATCGAAAACCAGGCGGTATCGGCGTTCGGTCCACAGGACACCGACAACCCCTACGTCGGCACCAACCGTACCGAGGTGCGCACCTGGCGCATCTCGCCCTACGCGGTGCACCAGTTCGGCGGGACCGCCCGCGCCATACTGCGTTACGCGCACGACTCGGCCACCAGCGACACGGTCGGCTTCGGCAAGAGCGACAGCGATACGGCGATGTTCGCGCTGCAGAGCGGGGTCAACTTCCGGCGCTGGGCCTGGAGCATCGAGGCCTCGCACCAGTCGCTGGACGACAGCTTCGCGCAGGAGAGCGACACCAGCAATGCCAGCGCCACGCTGCGCTGGAACATGTCGCAGGAATTCAGCATCAGCGCCACCGGGGGCTACGACAAGTACGACTTCCACTCGCACGAGGGCGCGACCGAAGGCACCTTCTGGCGGGTGGGCTTCGCCTGGCAGCCGTCCCCGCGCACCAGCCTGGCAGCCAGCATTGGCGAGCGCTTCTTCGGCCGCACCTACTATCTGGCGGCCAACCACCGCAGCCGCAACACGACCTGGGACATCAGCTACAACGAAGAAGTGACCACTTCGCGCTCGCAGTTCTTCCTCCCTGCGGCGGTGGACACGGCCGCGTTGCTGGACCGGCTGTTCACGCCGCTCTACCCCGATCCGCTGCTGCGCAAGCTTGCGGTGATGGCGTACATGCGTGCCACCGGCCTGCCGCCCGCGCTGGCCGACCAGGTCAACTACCTGAGCAACCGCTACATGCTGCAGAAGCAGTTCATGGCCACGGCGATGTACCGTACGGCACGCTCCAGTTTCACGCTGAACCTGTACGACGTGCGGCGGCGGGCGCTGTCCCGGTTCGAGGCGGACAGCCGGCTGCTGGGCAACCAGCTCGCCACCCTCAACGACAACACCCGCCAGCGCGGCATCAACGGATTCTGGAACTGGCAGCTCACCGCGCGCTCGGCGCTCAACGTGGCCATGACGAATTCGCGCAGCGAATCGCTGACGACCGGACGCAGCGACGAAACCCAGGCTTTGGGCATCGCGCTGACGCGCCAGTTCACGCCGCGCCTGCGCGCTGCCGCCGAGGTGCGGCATGTGCGCGGCGCGCTGCTGTCAGGCGACGAAAAATACCGCGAAAACTCGATTTCTGCGTCGGTCTCGATGCAATTCTAGGAGATGGCATGGGCGAACCGGAACGGCATTCGGGCGGAGCTGGCGGCGGGATCGTGTGCGTGGTAGGCGCGCGCCCCAATTTCATGAAGATCGCACCGCTGATGGCGGCCTTCGCGCGCATGGCGCCGGCACTGCCGGTCACGCTGGTGCACACCGGCCAGCATTACGACAATGCGATGAACTGCCAGTTCTTCGATGCGCTCGGCATCCCGCGTCCGGATATCGACCTGGAAGTCGGTTCCGGCTCGCACGCGGTGCAGACGGCGGAGGTCATGCGCCGCTTCGAGCCGGCACTCGATGCGGCGGCGCCATGCGCAGTGCTGGTGGTCGGCGACGTCAATTCCACGCTGGCGTGCGCGTTGGTGGCTGCCAAGAAGGCAGTCCCGGTCATCCACGTGGAAGCCGGCCTGCGTAGTGGCGACCGCTCGATGCCGGAGGAAATCAACCGCATCCTGACCGACCACGTATCGGACCTGCTGTTCACGACCGAGGAGTCGGCGCGCGCCAACCTGCTGGGCGAAGGGATCGCAGGGCATCGCATCCATTTCGTCGGCAATGTCATGATTGACACGTTGCGCGCCAACCTCCCACGCGCCATCCCGGCGGCGCAAACCGCCGAACGGCACGGCCGTCCCGGATTCGGTTCGGGCCCGGCCGGCTACTCGGTGCTCACCTTGCACCGCCCATCAAACGTCGACCAGCCCGCGGTGCTGCGCACGCTGGTCGAGACCTGCGCCCGGCTGGCCGAGCGCACGCCCATGTTCTTCCCGGTCCACCCGCGCACCCGCGTGATGATCGAAAGCGCAGGGCTGGCCGAGATCATGATGCGCGCCAGCATCCTGCCGCTGCCGCCGCAGGGCTACCTTGAAATGCTGGGCCTGATGGAAGGTGCGCGCGTGGTACTGACCGATTCCGGCGGCGTACAGGAAGAGACCACGGCGCTCGGCACGCCTTGCATCACCCTGCGCGAATCCACCGAACGCCCGGTCACCGTCACCGAGGGAACCAACACCATTGCAGGGCGCGATCCGCGCAACATCTTTGCGGCCTTCGACCGGGCGCTGGCCAGTGGAAGGGACTCTGGACGCGTTCCGCGCTACTGGGACGGCCATGCATCCGAGCGGATCGTCGCGGCGGTGATGGCGTGGCTGGAAATGCGAAAGGCAGCGGCATGACCGGGCTGCGCAATGCCATGACCTGCGACGTGGAAGACTACTTCCAGGTGTCCGCGTTCGCCCCGGTGATCGCGCGCAGCCAGTGGGCCGGCATGGAGTGCCGTGTCGAGCGCAATGTGGACCGCGTGCTGGAACTGCTGGAGGAAGCGTCGGTCCGGGCGACCTTCTTCACGCTGGGCTGGATCGCGGAGCGCTATCCCCAGGTGGTGCGGCGCATCGCGGCGCTGGGACACGAGGTGGCCAGCCACGGCTACGCGCACCTGCGTGCGAGCGACCAGGACATGGACCAGTTCGACCAGGACATCCGGTCCAGCAAGGCGTTGCTGGAAGACCTGTCCGGCCAGCCGGTGCTCGGCTACCGCGCGCCCAGTTTCTCGATCGGCGCGCGCAACCTGTGGGCGCTCGACCGCCTGGCGCATGCGGGCTACCGCTACAGCTCCAGCATCTACCCGGTCGTGCATGATCATTACGGCATGCCGGAAGCGCCGCGCTTCGCATTCCGCCCGCAGGGCGCGGGTGGGCTGCTCGAGGTTCCGGTGGCTACCGTGCGGGTTGGGCAGCGCAACCTGCCGGCCGGGGGAGGAGGATACTTCCGGCTGCTGCCTTATTCGCTGTCGCGCTGGATGCTGGCCCGGATCAACCGCATGGACGGCATGCCGGCAGTGTTCTATTTCCATCCCTGGGAGCTCGACCCCGGCCAGCCGCGCCCGCGCGGCGCCAGCCTGAAGACGCGCTTCCGGCACTACGTCAACCTGCACCGGACCGAGGGGCGGATCCGTGCGCTGGCACGCGATTTTTCCTGGGACCGGATGGACCGCATCTTCCTGCATGGAGCGGCCGATGCACGCTGAGACGCACGGCCTGCGGCTGCAGCTGTTGCGCGCCGCCGACCGCGAGCGCTGGGACGCGTTCGTGCGGCGCTGTCCGGAGGCGACCTTTTTTCACCTGTCCGGATGGCAGCGCGTAATCGAGGAGGCCTTCGGGCACCGCACCTGGTTCTATTACGTGGAACAGGACGGGGCGATTGCGGGCGTGCTTCCGCTGGGCGAGATTCGCAGCAGGCTGTTCGGCCATTCTCTGTTGGCGCTGCCGTTCTGCGTGTACGGTGGCGTGGCGGCCGATTGTGCCGGAGCGCGCGCACTGCTGGAGCAGGCTGCGCAGAACCTTGCCATCGAGCTTGGAGTCGGCCACCTCGAATACCGCAGCATGGCGCCGGCGCACGCGGGCGATCCGGTGTATGCCACGCGCGACCTGTACTACACCTTCCGCAAGCAGATCGGCCCCGACAATGAGGCCAACCTGCTCGCGATCCCGCGCAAGCAGCGCGCGATGGTGCGCAAGGGAGAAAAGCTGGGCCTGGCCAGCGAGATCGACGATGGCGTGCGGCGCATGTTCCAGGCCTATTCCGCCAGCGTGCATCGCCTCGGCACACCGGTACTGCCGGAGCGCTACTTCGCCCTGCTCAAACAGGAGTTCGGCGAGCAGTGCGAGGTGCGCGTGATCGTGCAGGGCCGCGAGCTGGTGTCAGCGGTACTGAGCTTCTTCTTCAGGAACGAGGTCATTCCCTATTACGGCGGAGGACCCGACATCGCGCGCCAGCTAGCCGGCAACGACTACATGTACTGGAGCCTGATGCGCGACGCTGCTGCCCGCGGCTGCACCCTGTTCGACTTCGGCCGCAGCAAGATCGGCACCGGCGCGTTCGACTTCAAGAAGAACTGGGGCTTCGCCGCACAGCCGCTGGGCTACGAGTACCGCCTGGTGCGCGCCAGGCGGATGCCGGACAACCAGCCGCTCAATCCCAAGTACCGCGCCTTCATCCGCCTGTGGCAGCGCCTCCCGCTCGGGCTGGCGAATGCGGTCGGGCCGCTGATCGCACGCCAGTTGGGGTAGGCCATGGAAAAACTACTGATGTTGGTGCACCGCATTCCCTACCCGCCGAACAAGGGCGACAAGATCCGCTCGTACCACATGCTCAGGCACCTGGCGCAGCATTACAACGTGGTGCTGGCCACGTTCGTGGACGATCCCGACGACTGGCGCTATGCGCCGCTGGTGCGGGAGATGTGCGTGGACGCGTATTTCGGCGCGCTCAAGCCATGGCCTGCGCGCATGCGCTGCCTTGCCGCGCTATGCTCGCAGGAGCCGCTTTCGCTGGCATGGTACCGGGACGCAAAGCTGGAACAATGGGTGCGCGCCGCGATGGCGCGCGAGCGCATCAGGCGCATCGTGGTGTTCTCGTCACCCATGGCCCAGTACGCGCAGCCCTACACCAGCAGCCGCCAGGTGATCGATTTCTGTGATGTCGATTCGGACAAATGGCGCCAGTACGCGCGTGCGCGGCGCTGGCCCGCGAGCTGGCTGTACGGCCGCGAGGCGCGCCGGCTGCTGGACTACGAGCGGGCCGTGGCGCAGCGCGCCGACAGCGCGCTGTTCGTATCGCGCCCCGAGGCGCACCTGTTCCGGAGCCTGGCCCCGGAAAGCGCTGCCAAGACGGGACACTTCAACATCGGCGTCGACAGCACGTTTTTCTCACCGGCGCGCGACTACCCAAACCCCTACCTGCCGGGTGTCGAGGCGATCGTGTTCTGCGGCGCCATGGACTACTGGCCGAACGTGGATGCGGCGCGCTGGTTCGCGCAGGACGTGCTGCCACTGGTGCGCCGCGAGCGGCCCGCCGCCGTGTTCTACATCGTCGGCGCCCGCCCCAGTGCGGAGGTGCGCAAGCTGGAAAAACCGGGCCTGGTCTGCGTCACCGGCACGGTGCCCGATGTGCGGCCCTACGTGGCCCATGCCGCCGTCTCGGTCGCGCCACTGCGTATCGCGCGCGGCGTACAGACCAAGGTGCTGGAGGCGATGGCGATGGCCAAGACCGTGGTGCTGTCGCCGCAGGCGCTGGCCGGGATCGAGGCGACCCCTGGCGAAGAGCTGTTGCTGGCAAACGGCAGCGCCGAATTCGCCGCACAGGTGCTGCGCGCGCTGGCGCGGCCGGACCCGCGCCTCGGGCGCGCCGCACGGCTGGGCGTGCGGCGGCGCTATGCATGGAGCACCAGCCTCGATCATGTAGTGCAGCAGATTGAAGGCGGGAGGACGCTGCATGCGGCCCAATGAGAGCGGGCGGTTCCCGGCGGTTCTGGTCCTGCTGGGCGTCGCGCTGGCAGCGCCTCTGGTTGTGTATACCGGGACTGCCCGCTCGGTGGTCGCAGTCTGGAACAGCTCCAACACGTTTGCCCACGGCTATGCGATCGTGCCGGTGACGCTGTGGCTGATATGGCAACGGCGGCGCCAGCTCGAGGCGCTCCCGGTGGCCCCATTCTGGCCGGCGCTTCTGCTGCTCGCATTGCTGGGCAGCGCATGGTTCGCGGCCGACCTGGCCGACGTCCAGGTCGCGCGGCAGTATGCGCTGGCCGCCATGCTGCCCGTCACCGTGCTGGCGGTGTTGGGCAAGGCAGTGGCACGAGCCCTGGCGTTCCCGCTGGCGTTCATCATGCTCGCGGTGCCGTTCGGCGACGCCCTGATTCCGCCCCTGATCGACCTGACCGCCGACTTTACCGTCAACGCGCTGGTCGCGACCGGCATCCCGGTGCTGCGCGAAGGGACGCAGTTCACGATACCCAGCGGCCGCTGGTCCGTGGTCGAAGCCTGCAGCGGCGTGCGCTACCTGATTGCGTCAATCAGCCTCGGCTTCCTGTTCGCCCACCTGAACTACCGGTCGCGCGTGCGCCAGGCGGTGTTCGTGCTGCTGTCGGCGGTGGTGCCCATCGTGGCGAATGTGGTGCGTGCCTACGGCATCGTCATGATCGGGCACCTGAGCGGGAACACGCTGGCGGTCGGTATCGACCACTTCATCTACGGCTGGATCTTCTTCGGGATCGTGATGTTCCTCCTGTTCTGGATCGGCAGCTTCTGGCGCGAAGGGACGGCGGCACCGAATGCAGCCGCCGCGGAAACGCCGGCACCGGGGGCACGCCGGCTGGCGCCGGCCGCAGTGGCGCTGGCGGCGGCGCTCATTGCCGTGGCGGCGCCGCCGCTGGCCTTCGATGCGGCGCTGGCGGACGCCTCCGTGCGTGCTGCGGACCTGGGGCGGCTGTCGCTGGCCTGGCAGGAAACGGACAGTGTCACGGCCTGGCGCCCGGCGTATTCCACGGCCAGTGCGCAGCTGCACCGTTCCTATCGCGCCGGCCCGCAGCACGCCGGCCTGTCGGTCCTCTACTACCAGGACCAGCGGCGTGCCGGGGTCAAGCTGATCTCGTCCGTCAACCGGCTGGCCGATCCGAACGCCGGGTGGTGGCAACTCAGCCAGGTGGCCCATGTGGAGCAGTTCGGTCCGCGCATCCTGGAACTGCGCGAAGCGGTGCTCAGCGATGGTTCGCAAAAGCTGCTGGTGTGGTCGTGGTACTGGATTGCTGGACAGACCACGGCGAGCGACTACGCGGGCAAGGTGTATCAGGCGCGTGCACTGCTCACAAGTGGACGCGATGACGGCGCCGCGCTGCTCGCGTACGCGCGTTTCGACGAAGACCCGGAGCAGGCGCGCGCCACCCTGCGTGCATTTGTCGACGCCAACCTGGCGCCGATCGAGGCGGCGCTGTCCGCCACGCTGGAGGAATGACAATGGACCAGGTACCGCTGGTGGCACACCTTATCTACCGCCTGGATTTCGGCGGCCTGGAGACGCTGCTGGTCGAGCGCATCAACCGCATGCCGGCGTCCTCGTACCGGCATGCCGTGCTGTGCCTGGCCGGGTTCGACCATCGCTTTGCCGACCGCATCAAGCGCGCTGGCGTGGAAGTCATCGGGCTCGGGAAGCGTCCGGGCCTGTCGCTCGGCACGCATGTCCGCGTCTGGCAGGAACTGCGCCGGATCCAGCCGGTGATCCTGCACACCTACAACCTCCCCGCAGTCGAATATGCGCTGGCGGGCTTGCTGGCCGGGGTGCCGATCCGGGTCAATGGATCGCATGGCCGCGACGCAGCCGACCCGGATGGCATCAACCCCGTCCACAACTGCCTGCGCCGGCTGATGGCGCCGTTGTACGACTGCTGCTACGCCAACTCGGCAGCCATGCTGGCGTGGCTGCGCCATACCCTGCGCATCCCGGCGCACAAGTCGCGGCTGCTCGACAACGGTATCGATACCGAGCGCTTCAGCCCTTCGGCCCGCTACGACGGGGAGGGACCGATCGTGATCGGCACGGTGGGCCGGGTCGACGCGGTCAAGGATCATGCGACGCTGGTCGGCGCCTTCCTGCTCCTGCGTGCCCGCATGCCGGAACTGCAGGAGCGCCTGCGGCTGGCGATCGTGGGTGACGGCCCCCTGCTGGCGTCGGTCCGTGCGATGACCGTCAGCGAAGGAATTGCCCACTGCGTGTGGTTGCCGGGCTCCCGTACCGACATACCCGCCATCCTGCGCGGCTGGCGCGTGTTCGCCAATTCATCGATCGCCGAGGGCATGCCGGCGTCAGTGCTCGAAGCCATGGCGTGCGCCCTGCCTGTCGTGGCGACCCATGTGGGCGGCATCGTCGATGCCGTTGGCGATGGCGAGACCGGGCGGCTGGTGCCGCCATCCGATCCGCAGGCGCTGGCCGACGCGCTGGAACCGTACGTCCGAGACGCCGCGCTCGGCAGGTGGCACGGCGCGGCCGGGCGCGACAAGGTAGTGCGCAACTACAGCATGGCGGCAATGGTCGCCGCCTACGAATCGATGTATGACGCGCTGTGCGAACGCAAGCTGGGCTACGTGAGGAGCGTGAAGTCATGTGTGGAATAGCTGGTCTGTTCGATACCCGCGGAACGCGCGAGGTTGACCGCGTCCTGCTCGACCGGATGAATGCGACCCTGAGCCACCGCGGGCCGGACGAAGACGATATCTGGACCGCGCCTGGTATCGGATTCGCGCACCGCCGCCTGTCGGTGATCGATATCGCGTCCGGACGCCAGCCGTTGGGAAATGAAGACGGCAGCGTGATGGTCTGCTACAACGGCGAGATCTATAACTACCGCGAGCTCGGCGCCGAGCTGCGCGCCCTTGGCCATGTGTTCGGCACGCGCTCCGATACCGAAGTGATCGTGCATGCCTGGGAGGAGTGGGGCGAGGACTGCGTCACGCGCCTGCGCGGGATGTTCGCGTTCGCGTTGCACGATTCGCGCCGCCGGCAGCTGTTCCTGGCGCGCGACCGGCTCGGCGTCAAGCCTCTGTTCTATGCCTTGCTCCCTGATGGCATGCTCGCATTCGGCTCGGAGCTGAAGGCGCTGCGTGCGATTCCGTCGCTGTCGCGCGCGATCGACGTGCGCGCCGTCGAGGAGTATTTCGCCTATGGCTACATCCCGGAACCCCGCACCATTTACAGCGGCGCCCTGAAGCTGGAGCCGGGGCATACCCTGCTGCAGCAGCTGGATGGTGCGCCAGCAGTACCCAGGCAGTACTGGAACGTGCGTTTCCAGGTGGGGCAGCCTGCTGCGGAAGACCAGGTGCAGGACGAGCTGGTCGCCAGGCTGCGCGAGGCCGTGCGCATGCGACTGGTGGCGGAAGTGCCGCTGGGCGCTTTCCTGTCCGGCGGGGTTGATTCGAGCGCGGTGGTCGCGATGATGGCGGGGCTGACCCACGGTCCGGTGAATACCTGTTCGATCGGTTTCGACCAGCCGGACTTCGATGAATCCGGCTACGCCCGCGATGTCGCGGCCAGGTACGGCACCGCGCACTACAGCCAGGTGGTGGATCCGGGCGACTACAGCCTGCTCGACACCCTTGCGGCGCTGTACGACGAGCCGTTCGCCGACAGCTCGGCCATCCCCACCTACCGCGTCTGCCAGCTCGCGCGCACGCGCGTCACCGTCGCCCTGTCCGGCGATGGCGGCGACGAGAACCTGGCGGGATACCGCCGCTACCGCCACGCGGTCGCCGAACACAACGTGCGTGGCTGCTTTCCGGCTGCGCTCCGGCGGCCCTTGTTCGGAACGCTGGGGCGCTGGTATCCCAAGGCCGACTGGGCCCCGCGGGTGCTGCGTGCCAAGACTACGTTCGAGGCCCTGTCGCGCGACCTGGTGGAGGGCTACTTCCACGGCGTCTCGCTGATGACCGATGCAATGCGCGCACAACTGTTTTCACCGGCACTCATGCACCAGTTGCAGGACTACCGCGCCATCGAAGTCATGCGCGGGCACCTGCGCCAGGCCGAAACCCACGATGCGCTGTCCATGATCCAGTACCTGGACCTGAAGACCTACCTGCCCGGCGACATCCTGACCAAGGTGGACCGTGCATCGATGGCGCATGCGCTGGAAGTCAGGGTTCCGCTGCTGGACCATGAACTGGTGGAATGGATCGCCACCCTGCCTTCGAACCTGAAACTGCGGGGAGGGGAAGGAAAGTACATTTTCAAGAAGGCGCTCGAACGGCACCTTCCCGCCCACATCCTGTACCGCAAGAAGCAGGGCTTCGCGGTCCCGCTGGCGCAGTGGTTCCGCGGTCCGCTGCGCGAACGGGTGCGGGAGTCGCTGCTCGGCCCGCGGCTGGCGGACACCGGATTCTTCAACAAGAAGTTCCTGCATGAGATCGTGGAGCATCACCAGGCCGGCCGGCGCGACTACAGCGCGTCGATCTGGAGCCTGCTGATGTTCGAGGCGTTCCTGCGCAGGGAAGCGGGAGCCTGAGCCGCCATGTCCCGTTCCGATCCTCGCCCGCCCGGCCGCATCCTGCACGTGCTGGACCATTCGATCCCGCTGCACAGCGGCTACTCGTTCCGCACCCGTTCGATACTCGAGCACCAGCGCGTGCTGGGCTGGCAGACCGCGCATGTGACGGGGCCGAAGCAAGGCGCGCTGGCGGCCCTGGTCGAGGAGGCGGATGGCCTGCATTTCCATCGTACGCCGCCGCTCGCGGCCGGCGTTGCCCGCCTGCCGCTGCTGGCGCACCTGGCACTGGTGCGCAGCCTTTCAGCGCGGGTTCTGGAGGTGGCCCGCGAGGTCCGGCCATCGCTGATCCATGCCCATTCGCCCTCGCTGAATGCACTGGCGGCGCTGAGAGCCGGCCGCAAGCTTGGCCTGCCGGTGTTGTACGAAGTGCGCGCATTCTGGGAGGATGCGGCCGTGGACCACGGCACCACGACGGAGGGCAGCCTGCGCTACCGTATCAGCCGCATGCTGGAGACCTACGCCCTACGACAGGCAAGTGCCGTCACCACCATCTGCGAGGGACTGCGCGGCGAGATCGCTTCCCGGGGAATTGATGCGCGCCGAATCACGGTGATCCCGAACGCGGTCGATACCGCCTCCTTCAGCGGCGCGACGCAGCGCGACGAGGTGCTGGCGCGCAGGCTGGGCCTCGCGGGCAAGCGGGTCATCGGATTCATCGGATCGTTCTACGCCTACGAGGGCCTGCACATCCTCCTCGAGGCAGTGCCGATGATGCTGCGTGCCGATCCGGCGGTGCGCGTCCTGCTGGTCGGCGGTGGCGAGCAGGAGCAGGCGCTTCGGGCTCAGGCGCAGCGGCTCGGCATCGGGAACTGCGTCGTGTTCACCGGTCGCGTAGCGCACGCGGACGTGGCCAGGTATTACGACCTGGTCGACGTGCTGGTCTATCCGCGCCTGAAGATGCGGCTCACGGACCTGGTCACGCCGTCCAAGCCGCTGGAAGCGATGGCGCAGGGCCGTATCCTCGCAGCGTCGGATGTCGGCGGCCATCGCGAACTGATCGAGGACGGCATTACCGGCGTGCTGTTCGAAGCAGGCAGCGCCGCGGCGCTGGCGCACAGCGTGGGCGGCTTGCTGGCGGCACCGGAGCGCTGGCCGGGGTTGCGCGAGCGTGCGCGCCTGTATGTCGAGCGCGAGCGAACCTGGCCATCGAGCGTGGCGCGCTACCGCGAGGTGTACCGTGCGCTGGCGGGAGAGGCATTTGCATGAAGCTCCTGACTTTCACCAGCCTGTATCCCCACCATGAGAAGCCAAGCCACGGGATCTTCGTGGAAACGCGGCTGCGCCACCTGCTGGCATCCGGCCAGGCCGAATCGCGGGTGGTCGCGCCGGTACCCTGGTTCCCGGTCCGGCACCGCTGGTTCGGGCGCTATGCCAGCTATGCGCGCATCCCCGCGCACGAGAACCGGAACGGGATCGAGGTCGCACGGCCGCGTTTTGCCGCGATTCCGCGCCTGGGCATCGGGCTCTCGCCGCTGCTGCTGGCAGCGGGGGCGCGCAGCACCGTCGCCGGCATCCTGGACACGCACGGCTTCGACGTCATCGATGCGCACTATTTTTATCCGGACGGCGTGGCCGCGGCTATGTTGGGACGCTACTTCAACAAGCCGGTGGTGATCACCGCACGCGGATCGGATATCAGCCTGCTACCCAGCTACCCGGTCGCGCGCCGGCAGATCGTATGGGCAGCCGGGCAGGCGCGCGCCCTGGTGGCGGTGTGTGACGCCCTGCGCGTGGCCATGGTATCGCTGGGCATACCGGCGTCAAAAGTGCGCACCCTGCGCAACGGAGTGGACCTCGACCTGTTCCATCCCGTCGATGGACGGGCAGTGCGTGCGCGGCTGGGCATGACCGGCTACACCCTGCTCGCGGTCGGGAACCTGGTGACCCTGAAGGGCCACGAACTGATGATCGGGGCCCTGCCGATGATGCCCGATGTGCAGCTGCGCATCGCCGGGACCGGGCCGCTGGAGCGCCAGTTGAAGGCGCTGGCCGAAAGGCTGGGAGTCGCGTCGCGCGTGCGCTTTCTCGGCGCCTTGTCCCAGGAGGAGCTGCGCGACTATTACGGCGCTGCCGACGCGCTGGTGCTGGCGTCGTCGCGCGAGGGCTGGCCGAACGTGCTGCTCGAATCGATGGCATGCGGGACGCCGGTGCTGGCGCCGCGCGTGTGGGGCATACCCGAGGTGGTCGCCAGCGCCGATGCCGGGCTGCTGTATGGCGAACGTAGCAGCGCTGCGATCGCTGAGGCCGTGGCGGTCATGCGTGCAAGTCCGCCCAGCCGCGAGGCGACGCGGCGCTATGCGGAGCGCTTCAGCTGGGACGAGACGACGCACGGCCAGTTGCGGCTGTTCCGGTCGATCATGGCCATGGACGGGGCGCCGGCATGAGCCGGCGCCCGTTCACGCGCGCGCTGCTGTCGGTGGTCGCACCGGGCGGCACGCGCGGCCTCTCGGTCCTGGTGTACCACCGGGTGCTGCCGCACGCGGATCCACTGTTTCCCGCGGTGGTCGACGCCGAGCGTTTCGTGCTCCAGCTCGACGTGCTGGCCCGTTGCTTCAACGTGCTGCCGCTGCCAGAGGCATTGGCGCGCCTGCGCAGCGGCAGCCTGCCGCCGCGCGCCGCCAGCATCACCTTCGACGATGGCTATGCCGATAACGAGGCTGTCGCGCTACCGCTGCTGCGGGCGCGCGGCCTGCACGCCACCTTCTTTGTCGCGGCCGGCTTCCTCGACGGAGGGCGCATGTGGAACGACAGCGTGATCGAATCAGTCCGCCTGACGCCGCTCAAGTCGCTGCCCTGCGATTTCCTCGGCCTGGGGCAAGTGCCGGTCGATACCCCGGGCGAGAAGCGCAGCGCGGTCGACGTGCTCCTCGGCGCGCTCAAGTACCGCCCGGTCCACGACCGTGCCGCGATGGTCGCGCGGCTTGCCGCCGACAGCCGCGCGGAACTTCCCGACGGCCTGATGATGACTTCGGCGCAGGTGCGCTCGCTCCATGCGGCCGGGATGGAGATTGGCGCCCACACCGTCAACCATCCGATCCTGGCGACGCTGCCGGCGTCCGTGGCGCGCGGCGAAATGGCGAGCGGGCGCGAGGCGCTCGAAGCCATCATCGGCGGAAAGGTGGGATTGTTCGCCTACCCCAACGGCAAGCCGGGCCAGGACTACCTGCCGGAACACGTGGGCATGGTGCGCGCGCTGGGTTTCGAGGGCGCTGTAACGACGGCATGGGGCGCGGGAAACGACGTATTCCAGCTGCCGCGATTCACGCCGTGGGACCGCAGCCCGCTGCGCTTTGCGCTACGGCTGGCACACAACCTGACCTATCCGGCGGCGAAGGCTGCGTGAGGCTCCTGGAGCGCCATTAGAGAGCTGGGGGGACGGTCCCCTGCCGCTATTCGCCGCCGCGCAGCCGCTTGAGCAGGCTGTCGGCGCTTTCGCTGACCGGCTCGCCATGGCGCCGCAGCAGCTGGATGTTGAGCACCAGGTTCTCGAGTACCAGCTTGGCCGATACGGCCAACAGGGTCAGCAACTTGTCTTCAGTGCTGAAGTTGTCCATCGAGGCGGCCATCTCGCACAGGTGGTTGGCCACCAGTTCGCGCAGCTCTTCTTCCCTGAAAGGCAGGTCGGCGAAGTCGATCGGGTCCTCGCGTTCGACTTCGTGCATCAGTGCGGCTAGTTCCGCGGGCTTGATCGGCATCGGGCCGCTCCCGGTTGTTGGCTCGGGTCCATCATAGACCCAAATACCCGCGCCTGGCCGTCCGCGTGTTGATGCGGAGCGAATCCCGGGCGCTTGTATGATCGCAAATCTGTTTTACAATTTATCGTCATGGCACGCATCCACTTCACCCAGCAACTGGCAAGGTTCCTCCCGGTCCCCCACGTGGACACCGGGGCGGCGAGCCTGCGCGAAGGGCTGGAAGAAGCGTTTGCGTCCAATCCCGCACTGCGCGGCTATGTCCTGGACGACCAGGGCAGCATGCGCGCCAACGTGACGATCTTCGTGGATGGCCAGCGCGCGCGCGACCCGCGCCTGCTCGACGATCCGCTCAATCCCGCCAGCACGGTCTACGTCCTGCAGGCGCTATCAGGAGGCTGACCATGGGTGACCGTGCTTTCGTTTCGACCCGCAAGGGACTGTTCGAATTGTCAAAGCGCGGTGGCGCCTGGGAGATCGGGGACGTGCATTTCCTCGGCGAGCCCGTTTCGATCGCGCTGCACGATCGCCGCGACGGCACCCTGTACGCTGCGCTCAACCTCGGCCATTTCGGCGTCAAGCTGCACCGCAGGGACCCAGGATCGGCGCAATGGACCGAGGTTGCGGTGCCGGTCTATCCTGCCAAGCCGGAGGGCAGCGAGGACAAGACCGACTGGAGCCTCAAGATGATCTGGTCGCTGGAGGCCGGCGGCGACGACCAGCCCGGGGTGCTGTGGGCCGGCACGCTGCCGGGCGGGCTGTTCAAGTCCGTGGACCGGGGCAGTTCGTGGCAGCTGGTGCGTTCGCTCTGGGACCAGCCGTCCCGCCCTAACTGGTTTGGCGGCGGCTATGACACGGCGGGCATCCACAGCATCTGCGTCGATCCGCGCGACAGCCGCAAGCTGCTGCTGGCGATTTCATCGGCCGGCGTGTGGCGCACGGAGGATGGCGGCGAATCGTGGGCATTGAGCGCGAAGGGGCTGCGGGCGGAGTACATGCCGCCGGAGATGCAGTTCGACGAGGTCGCACAGGACCCGCACCGCATGGTCCGCTGCAAGGGGCAGCCCGACTACCTGTGGATCCAGCACCACAATGGCATCTTCCGCAGCACCGACGATGCGCGCAGCTGGACCGAGCTGAAGGCGCCGGGATCGAGCTTCGGGTTCGCGGTGGCGGTGCACCCGGCCGATGGCAACAAGGCGTGGTTCGCGCCGGCGCAGAAGGATGAACGGCGAATTCCAGTGGGCGCCGCGATGTCGGTGCACCGGACGCGCGGGGACGGGAATGAGTTTGACGAATTGCGCAACGGGCTCCCGCAGCGGCAGTGTTACGACCTGGTGTACAGGCACGGGCTGGCGGTGGATGATGCGGGACGGGGGCTGCTGATGGCGTCGACGACCGGCGGACTGTGGGCGTCCGAGGATGGGGGCGACAACTGGACGGCGGTGTCGAACATGCTGCCGCCCGTATATGCGGTCTGCTTCGCCTGATCGATGTCGTTCCGGCGTAGGCGGGAACCCATGCGGAGCTCGCGGATCGCTGGCTCAGCATGGGTCCCCGCCTACGCAGGGATGACGGTGGTGCGCTAGCACCACCGCTGCGGCTTACATATTGCGGCGGTACTGGCCGCCGACCTCGAACAGGGCGGTGGTGATCTGGCCCAGCGAGCAGACGCGCACTGCGTCCATCAGCTTCTCGAACACGTTCTGGTTATCGATCACAGCCTGCTGCAGCGCGGCCAGCATCTGCGGCGCGCTCGCTGCATTGCGGGCGTGGAAGTCGGCCAGGCGCGTGAGCTGCGACTGTTTCTCGTCGTCGGTGGAACGGGCCAGCTCGATCGTGGCGGGCGTTTCGGCCTGCTTCGGATTGCGGAAGGTGTTCACGCCGATGATCGGCAGCGAGCCGTCGTGCTTCTTGTGCTCGTACAGCATCGACTCTTCCTGGATCTTGCCGCGCTGGTAGCCGGTTTCCATCGCGCCCAGCACGCCGCCGCGCTCTGCGATGCGCTCGAACTCCTGCAGCACCGCTTCCTCGACCAGGTTGGTCAGTTCCTCGATGATGAACGAGCCCTGGATCGGGTTCTCGTTCTTGGCCAGGCCCCACTCGCGGTTGATGATCAGCTGGATCGCCAGCGCGCGGCGCACCGATTCGTCGGTCGGCGTGGTGATCGCTTCGTCGTAGGCGTTGGTGTGCAGCGAGTTGCAGTTGTCGTAGATCGCGATCAGTGCCTGCAGCGTGGTGCGGATGTCGTTGAAGTCGATTTCCTGCGCGTGCAGCGAGCGGCCCGAAGTCTGGATGTGGTACTTGAGCTTCTGGCTGCGGTCGTTGGCGCCGTATTTGTCGCGCATCGCGATGGCCCAGATGCGGCGGGCGACGCGGCCCAGCACCGTGTATTCCGGGTCCATGCCGTTCGAGAAGAAGAACGACAGGTTCGGCGCGAAATCGTCGATGTGCATGCCGCGCGCCAGGTACGCTTCCACGAACGTAAAGCCGTTCGACAGCGTGAACGCCAGCTGCGAGATCGGGTTCGCGCCCGCTTCGGCGATGTGGTAGCCAGAGATCGACACCGAGTAGAAGTTGCGCACCTGGTGGTGCACGAAGTATTCCTGGATGTCGCCCATGACCTTCAGCGAGAACTCGGTCGAGAAGATGCAGGTGTTCTGGCCCTGGTCTTCCTTCAGGATGTCGGCCTGCACGGTGCCGCGCACGTTGGCCAGCACCCATGCCTTGATCTTGGCGGTTTCGTCATCGGTCGGCTGGCGCTTGTTGTCCTGCTCGAACCTGGCGATCTGCTGGTCGATCGCGGTATTCATGAACATCGCGAGGATGGTCGGGGCAGGGCCGTTGATCGTCATCGACACGGAGGTCGATGGCGCGCACAGGTCGAAGCCGTCGTACAGCACCTTCATGTCGTCCAGCGTTGCGATCGATACGCCGGAGTTGCCGACCTTGCCATAGATGTCCGGACGCAGCGCCGGATCGGCGCCGTACAGGGTCACGGAGTCGAACGCGGTAGACAGGCGCTTGGCATCCAGGCCTTCGGAGACCAGCTTGAAGCGGCGGTTGGTGCGGAACGCGTCGCCTTCCCCCGCGAACATGCGGGTCGGGTCTTCGCCCTCGCGCTTGAACGCGAACACGCCGGCGGTGTACGGGAACGAGCCCGGCACGTTTTCCAGCATCAGCCAGCGCAGGATTTCGCCGTGGTCCTCGAACTTCGGCAGCGAGACCTTGCGGATTTTGGTGCCGGACAGGGTGTTGTACACCAGGCCGGTGCGGATTTCCTTGTCGCGGATCTTGACGACGTACTCGTCGCCCGCGTAGGCGGCCTGCATGTCGGGCCACATCTGCAACAGCTTCTTCGAGCCTGCATCCAGCTGGTTGTCGCGTTCCGTGATCAGGTCGTCGAAGTCGGCGGACCTGGACGCGGCCTGCAGCATCGCCTTGGTGGCGGAGAGCTGCTGGCGCTCGCGTGCCAGCCTGACCTGTTTGCCGGTGGTCTTGTGGTAGCCGCGCACGGTGTCCGAGATTTCGGCGAGGTAGCGCGCGCGTGCAGGCGGCACGATCACGTTCTTGCCGCTCGAGTAGCGCACGTCCACCCGCGTCAGCTTGCCCTCGCTCGCCTTGAGGCCGAATTCGGCCAGCTTCGGCAGCAGGCCCTGGTACAGCGCGGTCACGCCGTCGTCGTTGAAGCGCGAGGCCTGGGTGCCGTACACCGGCATCTCTTCCGGACGCTTCGAGAACAGCTCGCGGTTGCGCTGATACTGCTTGGCGACGTCGCGCAGCGCATCCTGGGCGCCCTTGCGGTCGAACTTGTTGATCGCGACGAAGTCGGCGAAGTCGATCATGTCGATCTTCTCCAGCTGCGAGGCGGCGCCGAATTCCGGCGTCATCACGTACATCGACACGTCCACGTGCTGCACGATTGCCGCGTCGCCCTGGCCGATGCCGGAGGTCTCGACGATCACCAGGTCGAAGCCCGCGACCTTGGCGGCTGCGATCACGTCCGGTAGCGCCTGCGAGATCTCGGAGCCGGCTTCACGCGTGGCCAGCGAGCGCATGAACACGCGCGCCTGGCCGTTCCACGGAGCGATCGCGTTCATGCGGATGCGGTCGCCCAGCAGGGCGCCACCCGACTTGCGGCGCGACGGGTCGATCGAGATCACGGCGATGTTCAGCGCATCGCCCTGGTCGAGGCGAATGCGGCGGATCAGTTCATCGGTCAGCGAGGACTTGCCCGCGCCGCCGGTGCCGGTGATGCCGAGGACCGGCACTTTGATGCCTTCGGCGGTATCGTGGATCTGCTTGACCAAGCCGGCGTCGGCCTTGCCATTTTCCAGCGCGGTGATCAGCTGGGCCAGCGGGCGGTGGCGTTCGGCGATCTCGCCGGACTGCAGCGCGGCCAGTGAGGTCGGCGCGTACGGGGACAGGTCCACGTCGCAGGCTTCGACCATCGAGCGGATCATGCCGACCAGGCCCATGCGCTGGCCGTCCTCCGGGCTGAAGATGCGGGTCACGCCGTAGTCGTGCAGTTCCTTGATCTCGGAAGGCACGATCACGCCGCCACCGCCACCGAACACCTTGATGTGGGCGCCGCCGCGCTGCTTGAGCAGGTCGATCATGTACTTGAAGTATTCGACGTGGCCGCCCTGGTAGCTGGAGATGGCGATGCCCTGCACGTCCTCGGCCAGCGCCGCGGTCACCACCTCGTCGACCGAGCGGTTGTGGCCGAGGTGGATCACCTCGACGCCGTTGGTCTGGAGGATGCGGCGCATGATGTTGATCGAGGCGTCGTGGCCGTCGAACAGCGATGCGGCGGTGACGAAGCGCACCTTGTTGGTGACTTTGTGCTCTGGATTGGTGAGGCGGGAGGCGTTCGTGATGTCGTTCATGATGGGCGCGATCCGGTGAAATTCGGGATAAGTGCTGATTATATGCCGTTAACGAGTGACGTTAACGTAAACGTAAGCTAGGGATGGGGTGGCACAAGCTGCGCCGCCACCGTCACCCCCGCGCAGGCGGGGGCCCATATTGAGCCTGCAGCACCAGTGCAGCGGCTCAGCAGGGGTCCCCGCATGCGCGGGGATGACGGGGGTCAGGCTACCTGTTGGGCGGGCGCTGCCAGCTTTTCGAGCAGTTCGGCTTTGCGGGCGCGGAACCGGGCGACCGCTTTCTCCTTGACGTGGCCGAAGCCGCGCACCTGCTCCGGCAGCTGCGCCAGTTCGATCGCCAGCGGCAGCGTGTCGGCGGACAGCTTCGGCAGCACCGCTTCGATCATCTCGCGATACTCCACGATCAGTGCGCGTTCCATCTTGCGCTCTTCGGTGTAGCCGAAGATGTCCAGCGCGCCGCCGCGCAGGCCCTTGAGTTTGGCCAGCAGTTTGAACGCTGACCACACCCACGAACCGTATTCCGCCTTGACCAGGTGGCCCTTGCCATCCTTCTTGGCCAGCAGCGGCGGCGCCAGGTTGAACTTGAGCGAGAACTTGCCTTCGAACTGCGATTCCAGCTGTTCGACGAAGCGGCCGTCGGTGTACAGGCGCGCGACTTCGTATTCGTCCTTGTACGCCATCAGCTTGGAGTAGTACTTCGCGACGGCGGTGGCCAGCTTGTTGCCTGCGCCGAGCGCGCCTTCCGCTGCGCGTACCTTCGACACCAGCTCCTCGAAGCGCGCCGCGTAGGCCGCGTCCTGGTAGCCGGTCAGGTGCTCCACGCGGCTGCGTACCAGCGCGTCGAGCGACTGCGGCATCTGCACCACGATCGCCTGCGACGGCGTCGCCACGCGCTCGACGCGCTTCAGGTCCACCGCTGCGCGGCGGCCCCACAGGAAGCTGCGCTTGTTGGCGGCGACGGCCACGCCATTCAGTTCGATCGCGCGCAGCAGCGCCGCTTCCGACAGCGGGATCAGGCCCTTCTGCCACGCGTAGCCCATCATGAACAGGTTGGCCGCGATCGAGTCGCCCATCAGCGCGGTCGCCAGTTTGGTCGCGTCGATGAAGTCGGCGTGCAGCGACGCTTCGCCGCCCACCGATTCCAGGATCAGCGCCTTCACTTCGCTGGCCGGGTACTGCCAGTCCGCGTTCTGCGCAAACGTGCCCGGCGGCTGCTCGTGCAGGTTGACCACGACGGCGGTGCGTTCCGGGCTCATTTTGGAGATGGCATCCTGCGCGCCGGTGGTGAGCATGTCGCAGCCCAGCACCAGGTCCGCCTCGCCGGTGGCGATGCGCTGCGCGCGCAGGTCGTCCGGCTTGTTGGCCAGCTTGACGTGCGAGGTCACCGAGCCGTTTTTCTGCGACATGCCGGTCATGTCCAGCACCGATGCGCCCATGCCCTGCAGGTGCGCGGCCATGCCCATCAGCGCGCCGACCGTGATCACGCCGGTGC
>DASWYE010000067.1:0-4287 GCA_036405115.1 Telluria sp.
TGCTGGCATGCTGCCAGCGACCTCTCTCAACGCAGTGCGCACCCGGATGCGTCCCGAACTCGAAGCCCAGCTCCTGAACTGCCGCAACCTGCCGAGCCCCCCGGGCGTGGCATTGCGCATCATCGAGCTCGCGCAGGACCCGGAGGTCGTGATGGCGACGGCGGCCGACGCGATCGGCCTGGATGCTGCGCTGAGCGCCCGCATGCTGCGTATCGCGAACTCGCCGCTTTACGCGAGCCGTCGTCGCGTGGAGAACCTGTCGCAGGCGCTGACGGTGCTGGGCCTCAACGCCACGCTGACGCTGGCACTCGGTTTCTCGCTGGCGCGCTGCGGCAGCGGCAGCCATCCGGTGGCGCAAGCGCGCGTCTGGCGCCGCAGCGTGATCGCCGCACTGGCCAGCCGCCTGCTCGGCCAGCATGCGGGCATCCGCAAAGCCGAAGAACTGATGCTGGCCGGCCTGCTGCAGGACATCGGCATGCTGGCCCTGCTCGAAGTGCTGGGCGAGGATTACGCACGTCTGGTGGAGAGCGCCGAGGACAACGCGGCGCTGATCGCCGCCGAGCGCGACTTGCTGGGCTGCGACCACGCCACCGTCGGCGGCTGGTTGGCGCGCCAATGGAATCTGCCGGCGCTGTTGCGCGAGGCGATCATCGAAAGCGAGCATCCCGCCTCCGATACCGGCTTCAATGCCTGCGTTGCGGTATCGGGACACATCGCTGATATCTGGCTGGCGGCCGACGACGCGGCTCGCACCGAAGCCGCGCATCGCGATGCAGCGCTGCATGCGGCCACCCGCCTCGGGTTGGATTACGCCGCGTTCCTCGCCCTGACCGAGGAGATGGTGGCCGCCCTGCCCGACGTCTGCGTGATGTTCGATGTGCCGCCTGCCCCCCCTGCCCGCATCCAGGCGCTGCTGGACCAAGCGCGCGAACTCCTGGTGGTGCGCAATCTCCGTGAGATCCAGGAAGCCGCGCGCGCGCGCAAGGAAGCCGATGAACACGAAGACCGCGCGCGTCGCCTCGCTGAGGAAGTGCGCCGCGATCCGCTGACCGGTGCGTACAACCGCAGCCAGTTGGAAGAGGTGCTGGAGAAGGAGTTCGAGGCCGCCACCCGCCATGGCTGGCCGCTGTCGATCGCCTTCATCGATCTCGATGATTTCAAGCAGGTGAATGATCGCTGGGGCCACCTGGTCGGCGACGAAGTCCTGCGCAACTTCGCCAAGGTGCTGATGCGGCGGGTGCGCAGCAGCGACATCGTCGCCCGTTACGGCGGCGAGGAATTCCTGGTGGTGCTGCCGGGCATCGGCGAGGAGGCTGCGGCCCTGGTCGTGCGCCGCATCCTGTCGGAGGTCTCCGGCTCGGCCATGGCCGAAGTCAGCGGCCAGCCGCTACACGTGACCTTCTCGGCCGGATTGGCCACGCAGGGCACGCTGGAACAGTTCCGCCACGTCGACGACCTGCTGCGCGCGGCGGACGAAGCGCTCTACGGCGCCAAGCGCGAAGGGCGCAATCGCGTCTCGGTGGGTGCCGTCGGACCCTGAGGTGCCTGGATCGGGCCGGCTGACGGCGCTTCGGGCGATCCGACGATCGCTCAGCCCCTGTCGAGTCGTTCGCACAGCGGCATGAGGTGCCGTTCGTAAGCGCGCCATTTCGGGATCTCCTGCACCTGGATGCGATCGCGCACCTGCACGGCGCTGGCCGTGACGATGCCGCGCGTCCGCGACTGCATTCCCAGCATCCCGGGCTCGAACGCAACGCCGATGAAATCGCAGACCCGCCGGACGACCTGCTCGGGATCACGCGTGAGCTGCGCGTAGTCCACGTCCAAGATCCTTCCCGGATAGCGCACATGCCAGCGGGCCATCAGCTCTAGGTAGTGCCGGTAGAAGTCGGCAAGCTCGAGCTGGTCGTAGCTGTAGGGGTTTGCGTCGGAGAACAATTCCCGCAGGTTCGAGAAGCAGGTTTCCATGGGATCGCGGACCATGTGCAGGATCTTCGCCTGCGGCAAGGCTTCGCAGATGAACCCCGCGTTGAGGAAGTTCGAGGGCAGCTTGTCGGTGAAGTAGCGTTCGCCCGCCAGACGCCAGGCCATGCCATCCAGGTAACGCCTCCCCACCAAGGACAGGTCAACGGCCGCTGCACGCTCGACAATGTCCGGATCGATCACGCCGGCGCAATGATGATCGGTGGCATGGCGCATCGCGCTGGTGAAATCGTAGAGCTCACCCAGACCACGCACCTCGGAATGCCCGTCGAGCAACTGCTCGATCAACGTGGTGCCGGAACGATGCATGCCCACGATGAAGACTGGCGTGGCATGGACTTCCGACGATTCCGCAGCGGGGAAAGTGCCGGGCTCGAAACGCAGCAATCGCTCGAACACGTCCCGCGACTGCGTCGCGTCGTAGCGCAGCGACGAGCGCTTGCTGGCACACCCGTCCCGAAGGGCATTCCACGCCTCGTCGTGCCGACCGAGATCGTCCAGCTCCTTGTGCAGCGCGAAGGCCAGTAATGCACGATCCTGCGCGGTGCGCTGGGGCGCCCGGAGTTGCGCCTCGATCTGTGCGAGATGATCCTCACCACCGGCTTGTTTCCGCACCTGCGATCGCAGCCAGTACGCCTGCGCGATCCTCGGAGCGCGTGCGATCGTCCGCGCGATGTCGTCCGCAGCTTCGGCGAAGCGCCCCAGGAACATCAACACATGGGCACGTGACAAAAGCGTCGGAGGGTAATCGGGATCCCCTCGCCGCGCCTCGTCGAGGAAGACGATCGCCCGCTGCGGCAACCCGGCGTAAGTCAATTGCGCAGCGATGGTGATCAGCGAGGGGATCGGGATACGGGAAATGGGCAACATGCGTTCGATGCATGCCAGCATCGCCGGGATTTCGTTGAAGGTGCGCAATCGCGCCAGCAGCTCCTTCAGGACGTCGGCGCGCTCCGTGTGAAGCTTGCTGGCCTGCAGCACATAGCCATGCGCCGCCCGATAGTTCCCCGCGAGCGACTCGATGTAGGACAACTGCAACAGTATGTCCGGATCGCTGGGCGAAAGCTCTCGCGCCCGCAGGTAGCACTCGATCGCTTGCCTGAAGTCCTTGGCCACGGCATAAGCCTGCGCCCGCGCCGTCAATCCGGCCACGCGACTGGAGATCGACTCAACCTGCATTCTCGATCCTTTGCGCGTCCAACATCAGCCGCAGAGGCTGCAACTGCGGCGCATATCGTTTCCATGCGCCGATGCCACGATCGTGTATGGGCGACCGAACCTGCGAACTGCTCGCCGTCGACACCGGCGACGCATTCGCGGTGATGTCGAGCATCCCACCGACAGGCGACAGCCCGCAGAACGCGAGCACATCGATCAGTGTTTCGTCTCCGGCCTGCACCAATGCTTCGTAATCCAGGATATGCACGGCTCCCGGCGCGCGTTCCTTCCAGTGCGCCATCAGTTTCTCGAATCCCCGATGATGGGCGGCCAGATCCTCAAGGGCGTAGCTGTACGGGTAGGCGCCGCCTTCGAACAATTCCTTCAGGTTCGAGAAGCATGCATCCATGGGGTCGCGCCGGACACAGAGGATGCGCGCCTGTGGAAGCGCCCGCAGTATCAGCCCGACATTGAAGAAATTCTGTGGATTCTTGTCGATGAAATAACGGCGCCCCGCCACCATCGGCGCCAAGCGTTCCAGATAGCGCGCGCCGATCCGGACCGGATCGGCCCCTTGCACTTTCTCCCAGCGCGACTCTTTCAGGCCACCCTTGTAGAAATGATCGGAGATCTCGCTCACGGCAGCATCCAGGTCGTTGCGTTCGCCCAGCGACACGACCTCGGGATGATTGTCTAGCACCCGATCCAGTAACGTCGTGCCCGTCCGCGGCAAGCCAACGATGAAGATCGGGACGGTGCCGGCCGATGCGGCCTCCGCCGTCGACGACGACACCGCCCATGGGTCCTGACGCAGAAGCCTTTCGAAGCCCCGCGCCTCCTCGTCCCGGTCATGCCGCAACGTACGACGAACCATGGCAGCGCCTTCCTTCAGCGCGTCCCACGCGCCGGCCGTCTGATCCGCCGCATCGAGCTCCTTGAACAAGGCATACAGCAGTTGGGCGCTCTCGGGAGAGCCTTCGGCATGCTGCGGGCGCGCCGCAGCGACCCTCGGCACGCGAAGGCCCGGAGGACTGGAGGTTTGGTGATACGCCAGCGTTCGATGGACGTAAGCGTCGTTCGGACTGAGCCGCAAGGCGTATTCGTAATGCTCGGTAGCTTCGTCCAGCTTGCCCAACGACCTGAGTA
>DASWYE010000068.1:0-2274 GCA_036405115.1 Telluria sp.
GGCCAGCAACTTGGTCTCGACCATCTCGTCGCTGTCGAACACATCGTAGGTGACCTTGACGCCCGACTGCTTCTCGAAGTTCGGGAGGGTGTCCTCGGCGATGTAGTCGGACCAGTTGTAGACGTTGAGCGCCTTGGACGGCGCGCCGTCGGCGGCCTTCTCGTCCTTGCCGCCACAGGCGGCCATGACGGCGGCGGCCAGCATGACGGTGAGGGTCTTGAGCTTCATCGGGGTCTCCATGGAACAGGATCGGGGGATGGAAACATCATACGCCCGGGCCGCGGCGCTGTGACGCAGCGCACGCTTGCCGGTGCGCCTACATCCCCAGGTCCGCCGCGGTGTCGTTGAGCGCTTTCCACGTCTTGTCGAACAGTTCGTCCACCTGCGCGCGGGTGATGATCAGCGGCGGCGAGAGCAGCATGGCGTCCCAGGTCGCGCGCAGGATCAACCCGTGCTTCAGCGCGTGATCGCGGCAGCGCGGGCCCACCGTGCCGCGCTCGGGGAAGAACGCGCGCTTGCCCTTGTCCGGCACCAGTTCCAGTGCACCGACCATGCCGGCGATGCGCGCCTGTCCGACCAGCCGGTGCTCGCCCAGTTCGGCCCAACGCTGCGCCAGGTAGGGCGCGATCTCGGTCTTGGCGGTCTCGACGATCTTCTCGTCCTGCAGGATGCGGATGTTCTCCAGCGCCACCGCCGCGCAGACCGGATGGCCGGAATACGTGGCGCCGTGCGCCAGTTCGCCGCCCTGTTCCTTCAGCACCTTCGCCACGCGGTCGTTGAACATGGCCGCACCCAGTGGGATGTAGCCCGAGGTGATGCCCTTGGCGATCGGCATGATGTCCGGCTGGAAGCCGAAGTACTGCGAACCGAACCACTCGCCGGTACGACCGAAGCCGCAGATGACTTCGTCGGCCACCAGCAGTACGTCGTACTGCCGGCAGATGCGCTCGATCTCGGGCCAGTAGGTCTTCGGCGGGATGTAGACGCCGATCGCGCCCATGATGGGCTCGCCGATGAAGGCGGCCACGCGGTCCGGGCCGAGTTCGAGGATCTTCTGTTCCAGCCGGCGCGCCGCGACCAGGCCGTACTCGTCCTCGGACAGGTCGCCGCCATCGGCGAACCAGAACGGCGGATCGATGTGGTGGATGTCCGGAATCGGAAGACCGCCCTGCTTGTGCATGCCCTTCATGCCGCCGAGGCTGGCGCCGGCCATGGTGGTACCGTGGTAGCCGTCGTGGCGGCCGATGAAGATGTTCTTCTGCGGCTGATCCTGCACCGCCCAGAAGTGGCGGACCATGCGCAGGATGGTGTCGTTGGCTTCCGAGCCGGAATTGACGAAGAAGGAATGGTTGAGGTCGCCTGGCGCGAGCTCCGCCAGCTTCGCGGCAAGTGCGATGGTCGGCTCGGTCGTGCACTGGAAGAAGCTGTTGTAGTAGGCGAGCTGCGTCATCTGCTTCGATGCCACCTCGCCCAGTTCCTTGCGCCCGTAGCCGATGTTGACGCACCACAGGCCGGCGAAGGCATCGAGCAGCTGGTTGCCGTCGGCATCCCAGACGTAGCAGCCCTCACCCCTGGTCAGGATGCGCGTGCCCCGCTTCGCCAGCGCGGCGTTGTCGTTGAACGGATGCAGGTGGTGCTCGGCATCGAGCTTCTGCAGGGTACGGGTGTCGAGTCGGGTCATGTGAGCTCCAATTATTGAGCCCCTCTCCCTTCGGGAGAGGGGTTGGGGTGAGGGTCCGGCGGAATCATCGGTGGTGAACCATCCCGATTCCGCCGCACCCTCATCCGGCGCTTCGCGCCACCTTCTCCCGGCGGGAGAAGGAAACAACAGTCAGACGTTCAACAACAGAAATTCCCGCTCCCACGAACTGATCACGCGGAAGAAGGTCTCGTATTCCTTGCGCTTCACCGAGACGTACGCACGCACGAAGCGGGCGCCCATCAGTTCCTGCAGCGGCTTGCAGCCCTCCAGTTCGTCCAGCGCCTCGCCCAGCGAACGTGGCAGTTCGAAGCCGACGTCCTGCGCGCTGCTGGCCAGCGGTTCGGTCGGCTTGAGTTGCTCGCGGATGCCGAGCAGGCCGCAGGCCAGCGTGCCGGCCATGGCGAGATACGGGTTGGCGTCGGAACCGGCGAAGCGGCTCTCCACGCGCATGTTCTCCGGCGTGTCCATCGGCACGCGCAGGCCGCAGGTGCGGTTGTCGTAGCCCCACTGCACGTTGATCGGCGCCACCTGGCCAAGCGCGAGCCGGCGGTAGGAATTGACGTTGGGGCCGA
>DASWYE010000069.1:0-3743 GCA_036405115.1 Telluria sp.
TGCGCGAGCGCGTGGTGGCGCTGGGCGGGACCATCGACATCGAATCGGCGCCGGGGCAGGGGGCTACCATCGCCATCCGCCTGCCGCTTGCTGTATCGTAGAGGTTTCGCCATCCACCCAGCACGCACCATGTTGACTGAACTGCAAACGCCCTACGAGAAGGGCAACCGTAACCAGACCACCACCCACGCCGAGTGCATCGCCTTCTACGAAGAGCTCGCGCGCCGCTTCCCGAACGTGCTGCGCTTCGACGTTGTCGGCACGTCCGATGCCGGCATCCCGATCCACGCCGGCGTCGTCACCGCGGACGGCGTGTTCGACCGCGAGGAGATCAAGCGCGCCGGACGCCCGGTCTTCTTCAACAACAACGGCATCCACCCGGGCGAACCGGAAGGCGTGGACGCCTGCATGGCGCTGGTGCGCGACTTCTGCCTCGATCCGCAGCGCCTGGCCGCGCTGGGCCGCACCGTATTCCTGTTCGTCCCGCTGTACAACGTGGACGGCAGCCATAACCGCGCCAACACCTCACGCGTGAACCAGGACGGCCCCGAGCAGTTCGGATTCCGCGGCAACGCGCGCCACCTGGACCTGAACCGCGACTTCATCAAGTGCGATTCGCTGACCGCGCAGGTGTTCAACAAGCTGTTCACCGCGTGGGATCCGGATGTGATGGTGGACACCCACACTTCCAATGGCGCCGACTACACCTACACCATGACGCTGATCCACACGCAGGCGGACAAGCTGGGCGGCGCACTGGGCGCCTTCCTGCGCGACGACATGCTGCCTGCGATGTTCGCCGACATGGAGCAGCGCGGCTGGCCGATGTGCCCGTACGTGAACCCGGTCAAGGATTGCCCGGACCACGGCATCGCGGAATTCCTTGAAACGCCGCGCTTCTCGACCGGCTACGCAGCGCTGCACCACACAATCGGCTTCATGCCGGAGACGCACATGCTCAAGCCGTTCGCGGACCGCTACGAGTCGATGCGCGCGCTGGTCGAAACCGCGCTCGATTTCACGATCGCGAATGCGGAAATGATCCAGATGCTGCGCCGCGCGGCCAAGACCGAAAAGCGCGCCGAGTGGCCGGTGCACTGGGTGATGGACGAAGCCAATCCATCGAAGTTCCGCTTCAAGGGTTACGCAGCGAAGTACAGCCCGAGTCGGCTGGGCAACTATACCCGCCTGTCCTACGACCGCAACGAGCCGTGGGAACGCGACATCGATTACTACAACCACTTCGAAGCCGACGTGACCGTGCGTGCGCCGCGCGCCTACGTGCTGCCGCAGGCCTGGCGCGAAGCCGCCGAGCGACTGCAGTGGAACGGCGTGAAGATGGAGCGCCTGACCGAAGACAAGCTGCAGGAAGTGCAGTACTACAGCGTATGCGGCGTGACCTCGCGCCCGAACGCGTACGAAGGCCACATGTACCACGACGATGTGCAGCTGGAAGCGCGCTGCGGCACGATGCAGCTGAAGGCCGGCGACTGGTGGATCCCGCTGGACCAGGAGAACGCGCGCTACGCCGTGGAGACGCTGGAGCCGCAGGCGCACGACAGCTTCTTCCGCTGGGGCTTCTTCAACGGCGTGCTGGAAAAGAAGGAAGCGTACTCGGACTATGTGTTCGAAGACCACGCCGAGGAACTGCTGCGCACCGAGCCCGGGCTGGCGGCCAAATTCGACAAGTGGAAGGCGGAGAATCCGTCGCTGCTGTCGGACCAGACCGCGGTGCTCGACTTCATCTTCCACAATTGCGCGCGCTGGGCCGAGCCCGAATGCCGCCGCTATCCCGTCCTTTCCGTCTTCTGATGTAAGGCGGACGAGCCGCACGCCTCGTCATCCCCGCGAGCGCGGGGACCCATAGCGAGTTCGGTCGATACGAAACGTTGATCACGTCGACTCGCTCAGCATGGGTCCCCGCGTTCGCGGGGACGACGGATGTGTTACCGGCTAGAAGCGATCCAGCGGTCGACTTTGGCCTCCAGCAGCGACAGCGGCAGCGTCCCGTCGCTCAGCACCACCTCATGGAATTTCGGCAGGCTGAATTTCGGCCCCAGTGCTTTGGTCGCCTTCGCCCGCAGCTCCGCGATCTTCAGCGATCCCACCTTGTAGCCCAGCGCCTGCCCCGGCCAAGCCATGTAGCGCTCCGTCTCGCTCTTTGCCAGCCGCTCCGGATATCCCAGCGCGTCCTGCATGTACTTGATCGACTGCTCGCGCGTCCATCCCTTCGCGTGCATGCCGGTGTCCACCACCAGCCGCACCGCGCGCAACATCTCGTCGTTCAGGTGCCCGAAGTAGTGCTCCGGCTTGCCGAACAGTCCCATCTCCTTGCCCAGCGTCTCGGCGTACAGCGCCCATCCTTCCGTGTACGCGTTATTGCCGCCGAACTTGCGGAAGTCCGGCAGGTCCAGTTCCTGCAGCAGCGCGATGTGGAAGTGGTGGCCCGGCTGCCCTTCATGCAGGAACAGCGTCACCATCTGGGTGCTGTTGTATTTGGTGGGATCGTTCACGACTGACCAGAACACACCGGGGCGGCTGCCGTCCGCCGCCGGCGCCGTGTAGTGGTCGGACGCGGTGGCGCGCGACAGCTCAGGCTCCAGGCGCAGATCCAGCGGCGCCTTCGGCATCAGCGTGAACATGGACGGCAACTTGGTGCGCAGTACGCCATCGAGCTTGCGGTACTCGGCGATGATCTCGTCTTCATGCTTGAACGGCATGTATTTCGCCTGCTGCGACACCCAGCCCGGCAGTCCCGCCGCAGGGCCGGTGTAGCCCATGCGCGGTCCCAGCTTGGCATATTCGGCCTGGATGCGTGCGACCTCCTTCAGCCCGATCGCGTGGATCTGCTCCGGCGTCAGCGAGGTGGTGGTCTGCTCGGCGACGCTGGCGCGATACCATGCGCGGCCACTCGGCACCGCGTCGATGCCGGTGGTGGTGCGCGTCGCCGGCAGGTACTCGGTTTCGAGGAAGGTGGCGAGGCGGGCCAGCGCCGGCGTCAGCTTGTCGCCGATGATCATCGCGTACTCCTGCGCCAGCGCTTCCTTGTCCTGCGCGCTGAACGACGCAGGCATGTTCTTCACCGGCGTGTAGTAGATGCTCTCCTGCGGGCTGGCGCTGACCAGCTTCTTGTACTGGGGCAGGGCAGACACCGCGAGCGGGCGTGGCAGCACGACGCCGGTGCGCATCCCTTCGCGCATGTTGATGATCGCCTGGTGGATCCACATCGGCAGCTGCGACAGGCGGTTCAGGTAGGCACGGTAGTCCTTGACCGTGGCGAATGGCTGCGCGCCTTCGCCGCCGGCGAAATTCGCCAGCGTGACCGGCGTGCTGCCCATCTGGTTAATCGGCAGCAGGTGGGTCGGGAACGGCTCGAATGCGATCAGGTGCTTCAGCTCGTCGTCGAGGATGTCGTAGTTGACCTGATCCTTCGGTGGCAGTGCCTTGCGATCGATGGCGTGCAGTTCGGACTGGAACTTGCGGTAGGCGGCGAAGTGCCGGGCGCGTACCTCGGGGACGATGCCCATGCCGATCTCGTCGTCGTGGCGGGCGCTGCCAGCCTGGGTCGCGCCGATCGGGTCGAAGCGGGCGACGGCGGCGTAGTAGCGGTCGGCCAGGGTGTCGAGTTGTTGTTTGGCGCTGGATTGCGTCGCGTGAGCGGTCAGTGTCGGGGCGGCCGCATGCGCGGCCGGGGCGAAGGCGAGGGCGAGCGCGATGCAGATGGCGCGGAGCTGTGCTTGGGA
>DASWYE010000070.1:0-3546 GCA_036405115.1 Telluria sp.
TGGCAGATGCTGGAGCCAAATGGTAAATTGCTGTTCGTGACTTGTTCGCTCTGGCCGCAAGAGTCGGAGGCGCAAGCCGCCGCGTTTGCGGTGAGGCACCACGCAACGCGTCTCACCGCACCCGGACAGCTGCTGCCCACCGCCACCCGCGATCAGGACCATGACGGCTTGTTCTACGCGCTGTTCCAGAAAACCGCGTAACGGGTCTCCCGACAGATGATTGAAGGCCAAGGCCCACTTGTGACGTTACGATCGTTCCGACTATTCGCCCGCCAGCTGCTGCTGGTGTTCGCGCTCGCATGCGCGGGCGTGGCGCAGGCGGCCGACGTCGAGATCACGCGTGCGGCCATCGACAAGACCGACGAGGGCTACCGCCTGGACGCGCATTATGCGTTCGAGCTGAACAGCGCGATGAAGGACGCCATCGAGCACGGCATCCCGCTGTACTTCACCACCGAGATCCAGGTCGTGCGCCCGCGCTGGTACTGGCGCGACGAGGTCGCGATCCGCACGCGCCAGACCGCGCGCATCTCCTACGACGTGCTGATCCGCCAGTACCACGTCTCCTACATCGGCAGCGTGCGCCAGACCTTCAGCACGCTGGAAGACGCGATGTTCTACATCCGCCGCCCGGGCCGCTGGCTGATCGGCCCGAAAAAGGCGCTCAAGAGCGGAGAGACCTACACCGTGACGCTCAGGATGGGCATGGACCGCGAATACCTGTCCAAGCCGATCCAGGTGAATGCGTTCAACGATTCCGACTGGCGCCTGAATTCCAACACCAAGCGCTTCAACTACCGCGCGGAGTAGCCAGGTGAAGCAGGCATTGCGCTATGCACTGGTGGTCGGCGGCGCCGTCGTCAGCATCCTGCTGTTCCTGCTCGCTTCCGCGTCCGACAACTCCGGCTTCTTCGACCGCTACTATTCCTGGCTGCTCGGCCTGAACGCGGCCGTCGCCGTCTCCCTGCTGATCCTGGTGCTGGTGCTGCTGGCGCGCCTGTATGCGCGCTACAAGAGCGGCAAGTTCGGATCGAAGCTGATGACCCGGCTGATGCTGTGGTTCGCCGCGATCGGCATCCTGCCCGGCCTGGTCATCTTCATGGTGTCGGTGCAGTTCGTGTCGCACTCGATCGAATCGTGGTTCAACGTACGCATCGAAACCGCGCTCGAGTCGGGACTGAACCTCGGCCACGCGGCGCTCGACGAGGCGCTGGTCGAGTTGTCGGCGACCGGCCGCCAGGCGGCGGCCCGGCTGGCGCCACTCGATCCGCCGGCTTCGGCAGGCCCCCTGAATGAACTGCTGCACGCAGGCGACGGCGTGCAAAGCGCGATGCTGCTCGATGCCCGGGGCCAGCTGATCGACAGCGCCCGCACCACCACCGGCGCGGCCAACGCTGCCGGTGACCTGCCTACGGCGGACATGATCGCCGATGCGACCGCTTCCGGCATCTATGCGCACCCTGAAGGGGGCATCGAACGCGACTTGCAGGCCGATGCCGACATGCCGGCGCTGAGCGCGCTGGACGCCGCCACCGCGCTGCGCCTGCGCGTGATCCTGCCGCTGCCGCATGCGGCCGGCGCCGAGCCGCGCTACCTGCAGCTGCTGCAATCGGTCCCGGCCAACCTGGCCATGAACGCGGAGGTGATCCGCGCGGCATACAGCGAGTACCAGGAACGCCACGTGGCCCGCGTGGGCTTGCGCAAGATGTACATCGAGACGCTCACCCTGACGCTGCTGCTGGCCATTTTCGGCGCGATCGGCAGCGCCTTCCTGATCGCCGGCAACCTGGCGCAGCCGCTGCTGGTGCTGGCCGAAGGCACCCGCGCGGTGGCGGAGGGCGACCTGTCGCCGCGCCCGATCGTGGCCACCTCCGACGAGCTGGGCACGCTGACCCAGTCGTTCAACGCGATGACGCGCCAGCTGTTCGAGGCGCGCAGCGCCGTCGAGCGCAACCGCGCCGCGCTGCAAAGCGCCAAGGCGCACCTGGAATCGGTGCTCGCCAACATGTCGGCGGGGGTGATCGTGCTGGATGCCGACTTCCACATCGTCAGTTCGAACGAGGCGGGCGAGCGGATCCTGCAGCAGGACCTCGCCGCGGCGGCATCGAAGGCGCTGACCAGCGTGGAGGGCCTGGAAGTATTCGCACTGGCCGTGATGCGCGCATTCTCGGCCCAGAGCGCGCAGTCGGCAGCCGGCGGGGCGCACCCGCGCACCCACTGGCAGCAGCAGATCGAGGTGCCGCGCCGCTTCGGTTCCACGGACGACCACGACATCACGCTGCTGGCGCGCGGCTCGCGCCTGCCGGTTGGCGCCGGCAGCGGCTTCATCGTGGTGTTCGACGATATCTCCGACGTGATCTCGGCCCAGCGTTCGGTGGCCTGGGGCGAAGTGGCGCGCCGCCTGGCGCACGAGATCAAGAACCCGCTCACCCCGATCCAGCTGTCGGCCGAGCGCCTGCAGATGAAGCTGGAAGGGCGGCTGGCGCCGGAAGACGCGGCGCTGCTCGAGCGCGGCACTTCCACCATTGTCAGCCAGGTGGACGCCATGAAGCGCATGGTGGACGACTTCCGCGATTACGCCAAGGCGCCGCCGGCGGTGCTCGAGCCGCTCGACCTGAATGCCCTGATCGGCGAGATCCTGCAGCTCTACCTGTCCGGCGACGACAGCGATATCATCCACGTCGCGCTGGCGCCCAAGCTGCCGCTGGTGATGGGCGACGCCACCCAGCTGCGCCAGGTGGTGCACAACCTGCTGCAAAATGCGCAGGACGCGATGATCGAGCGCGGCGGCCGCGCCGACCCGCGCATCGACGTGCGCACCGAGGCGATCCATTACCAGAATCCGGACGGCGCCTTCGGCACCGCGGTGCGCTTCACGATCACCGATAACGGTCCCGGCTTCGCGCCGCGCATCCTGGCGCGCGCTTTCGAGCCTTACGTCACCTCGAAGGCGCGCGGCACCGGATTGGGGCTGCCGATGGTGAAAAAGATCATCGACGAGCATGGCGGTAAAATAGATATCCAGAACTTACCCAATGGATCTGGCGCGGCAGTATCGATTTTGCTGTTAAAGTTGGGTCCTGCGGTAAATCTGGCGCAAGGGCAGGATCGCGCATAGAATGTCGCCGTGAAAAGGGCCCCTGCAGGGCAGGGAAACCAGGGAAGGCAAACACTGATGGCAAACATTCTCGTAGTTGATGATGAAATGGGAATCCGGGAACTGCTCTCGGAAATCCTGGGTGACGAAGGCCATGCGATCCAGCTCGCGGAGAACGCGCAGCAGGCCCGCGAAGCACGCGCGGCAGCAACGCCGGACCTCGTCCTGCTCGACATCTGGATGCCCGACACCGACGGCGTGACCCTGCTGAAGGAATGGCAGCGCGACGGCCTGCTGACCATGCCGGTCATCATGATGTCCGGCCACGCGACCATCGACACTGCCGTCGAGGCGACCCGCATCGGCGCACTGAATTTCCTCGAAAAGCCGATCGCCCTGCAGAAACTGCTCAAGGCCGTGCAGCAGGGCCTGACCCGGGCCCAGGAAGT
>DASWYE010000071.1:0-14378 GCA_036405115.1 Telluria sp.
TGGCGTGCTGACCGAAACGCTGACCGCGCGTGAAGGCAGCGCCGTCACCCGCGCGTTCGGCATCGCACCGCTGAAGGAAGAGACCTCGAAGAGCGCCAGCATCGGCATGGTGCTGCGCCCGACCAGCGCGTTCTCGGTGACGGCGGACCTGTACCGCATCGACATCGACGACCGCATCGTGTTCTCTTCGAACATCGCGCCTGAATCGGGAGCGTGCATTCCGGCGTCCAGCTGCCCGATCCGTGCGATCCTCGATCCCCTCAAGGTCGGCCAGGCGCAGTTCTTCACCAATGCGATCAGTACCAGCACCAAGGGCCTCGACATCGTCGGCTCGCACACCTCGCGCTGGAACGGTTCCACCCTGGTGCTGTCGGGCCAGCTGGGCTTCAACCGCACCCGCGTCACCGAGCGCAACTCGCAGTCGCCCGTGCTGACGGGGACCCAGTTGTTCGATGATGCTCAGGTCACGCTGATCGAACGCGGGCAGCCGCGCCAGCACCATGTCATCGGCGCCGACTACACGCGCGGCCAGTGGAACCTCACGACGCGCGCGAACTACATCGGTTCAGTGCAGGGGCAGGGCTTCACGGCGCCGTTCGTGCAGACCTGGGAAGGCAAGTGGCTGCTTGATGCAGCCGTGCGATATGCGTTCACCAGGCGCGTCCACCTGAGCATCGGCGTGAACAACATCTTCAACACCTTCCCGACCGAGTGGGACAAGGAGAAGGCCGCGCCGTTCCCGCAACTGGGCTTCACGCACTGCTGGGAGACCTGCCCGATCGGCGTGAATGGCCGCTCGATGTACGCCCGCCTCGACGCCAGCTTCTAAGCCTAGTACCGTCGTCCCCGCCCAGGCGGGGACCCATGCCGAGTTATCGAAGCTGGAAACGCGGTATGGGTCCCAGCCTGCGCCGGGACGGCGTTCAGCGGCGCTCGCGCCACCACAGGGCGAGCATCGCTGCCACGAACAGCAGCGCAAACGGCCACTCGGGCAGTTGCGTACGTCCGGCCGGCACCTTCGCCGGCGTACGCGCTGCGTACAGCGCCGTGGCATCGCGCCGCTGCGTCGCCTGCCACTGCGGCCAGTCCGCATCCTCATAGACATACACCGCGCTCCGGGCCACCTCTTTCGCACCGGTCTCCATCGCCAGCCAGCCGGATTTGCGCGGCCAGACCGCTACGCAGGAAGCGCCAGCCTTGTCAGGCCTGCGCTGCCATTCGAGCGTCTGCCCGAGTTCGGGGAACCGCACGCTGCCGTGCACGCCGGTTGCGCACACTTCAAGGCGCTGTCCGGCCAGCGGCATCTCGATCGGCGGCAGCCAGTGTGTCGCCACCTTGCGACGCACGCCGGCGACATCGATAACCTGCTGCCACCACAGCGCGAGCGCTTTTGGCTCGGTAATCGCGTGGCGATGCCAGTCCGCCAGCGATAGCCAGGTAATGCGGCCCTGCTGCCATGCACGCGACGCGATGCGCTCGCCACGTGCCTGCCACGCGCCCTGCGGTAGCGCAGCCAGTGCCGGCACGGTCATTTTGAGCTCGCGACCCGTCTCTGCGCCTTCCGGCTGCGCCGCCAGCGCCAGCTGGAATTCGCGCTGCCACAGTGAGCGGTCCGACGCGTTCGCGCCCAGCACTACCAGCGGCACGCCGCCAGCCGTCTGCGCAATCAGCTGCGCACGGGCGCTCGACGGCAAACGTTCCACATAGGCTGCATCCACAATCGCCACGTCCGGGCGCCCGATTGCCTCACGCGGCGTCTCCGCACGCGTCACCGTCTTGCCAAGCACCACGCGCCAGTCCAGCACAGCGTTCGATTGCTGCAGCAGCCGCGCCAGCGCCTGGGCGTCGAACGATGGCGCGCCGAAGCGGCCCTGCACCCTCAGCGGCTCGTTGTCCACGATGCGGAACGGCACCGGTCCTTCTGCCAGCGCCTTGCCATCCTTGTCGAGCAGGCGCGCCCGGAGCACCAGCGCTTCCGCGACGGGCGGCATCCACTGGACCGAGATGGTCTTGTCTTTACCCTTCGATTCCGCCAGCAGCGCGCCATTCTCGGCGAGCAGCTGCAGGCGGGCCTCGCCTGCGACGCCACGGCCGACCGACAGCGTGAACATGCGGCCCCGCACCACCTCATGCGGGAAGTCGAGGCGCAACACTTGCTCGGCTGGCGCACTCCAGTGCAGCGGACGTGCCGGCAGGTCCTGCCATTGAGACGCGCGCAGGCCGTCGCCTTTGACCGTCACTTGCGCGGCGTGGGCGACGTCGCCGGATGCGGCATCGACCGCTGGCCCCTGCTCCGCCGGGATGCTGAAGCCATTCACCAGCGCACCCAGCGCGGCGCCGGCCACCAGCGCAAGCGCCGCATCAACCCATTGGCGACGCCACACGTAGGCGCCGGCGCTCGCAACCGCCACCAAGATGATGGTAATGAATGCCAGTTCGGTCATTTGCGCCCTCCGCCTTCCAGCGCTTTCGTGAACGGTGTTTCAGCCACGGGCTTTGCCTGTAGCAGGACTGGCGCATGCTCGATCGCCCCGCGCAGCCAGGCGCGCAGCGCCGGGCGGCACTTGTCGCAGCCATCCGCGACGTCCTGTACCGTACGCTGGGCAGCCAGCCTCTGGTCGTCGTCACGGATGCGCTCGCGGATCCAGTCGTTGGCGTCGCGCGACCACAGGGCTGGCAGTGCACTGCCTTCCGACAACGCCGCGATCAGCTTGCGCACCTTTCCCGGCACCACATCGCTCGAATCGGCCTGTTCGCGCTGATAGGACGCAGCGCCATCGAGCTCGCCCGTCATGCGCTTCTCTTCCTTGATCGGCGGCGGCGCGAACGCTGTCTTGTGCAGGTAGATGCGGTCAGCCTGCTGCAGCTCCTTGATTGCCAGCAGCGCCTTGTTCTCAGGCGACAGCGCTGCCTTCGGCTCGATCGCGCGCAGGGACTTCTCCGCATCCCACATCGCGGACAGCGCCTTGCGCAGGATCTTCTTGGTTGCTTCGTCGAACAGCGTCGCGTTCTCGGCCTGGTCATGCGCGTGGCCGTAGTCGTGCAGAACGTCCATGCCGCCGCCCTGCTCCTCGCCCGCATGGTCGTCGTCAGCGAACAGCGACGACTCCTCGCCCAGGAACTGGCCGTAGCGGCGCCGCAGCACGCCCTGGTCGCCGGCGATAGCCTCGCTGCGCGCGCGCACGGTCGCTTTTGGCATGCGCGGGTTGGCGCGCATGTCGGCCAGCAGCTGCTCGGTGTCGATGATGATCTGGCGCTGGCTGCGCAGGTTCTCGGGCTTGACCAGCATCGGCAGCGCCGTGGACTGCTCTGCCTCCGCCTGCGGGCCCGGCAGGCGCAAGGTGTAGGTCGGCGACTGCGTCATCTGCGGCGTGGCGGCGTTGTCCGCGGCCCGAACGAAGAAATACAGCTCGTCGCCCGGCTCCATGCCCAGTTCGGCCAGCGAAAAGATGCGGTCGAACCGCCGCCGTTTCGGATTGTTCGATGCCGGGATCGGCATCTCGCGGTCGGAGAAGCGCACGTTCTCCCCGCTGCCGCGCGCCAGCGTCATGTGCAGCGTGGCGCGGCTGACGCGGTAATCGTCCTGCACGGTGAGCCTGATCGCAGCGGACGTTGTCCCTGCTGCGAGTATGGTCAGGATATCCTTCGGCGCTGTGATTGCGACAACTGGTGCGCCGTCGGGCGTCACGCGCAGGTTGTGGCGCATGCCGTTCCAGCGCCAGAAGACCGATTCGGTCGCCTTCCACTGCGTGCATCCGCGCTCGAAGGAAAGCGAGCGTCCGTCCGAGAGTTCGACCGGCGCGAACGGCGCTTCTCCATTCTTCACGCACCAGCGCACGATCGACGTGGCGGGAACCTGCAGCTCGCGGGGCGCACTGTCATACGCAGCGATGCCGGTATACGCCGGCGGCTCGACGCGCACCGACAGCGTGGCCGCTACCGTGGCCGGCGATGCGGCCACCATGGCAGCCGGCGCCGCGACAGCGACGGTGCGCTGCTGCCATGCCCACAGCGATGCGGCCACCAGCAGGCTCGGGACCACCCATCCGAGCCCATGGCCCACATGCTTCTTCGCCACGCGGTTTGCTTCGCCGTGGCCGAGCATTTCTTCCACCCGCTTCAGGATGCGGGCTTGCTGCAGGCGGGCGACCGAAGTCGATGCGTCGAGCAGCAGCTTGCTGCTGTCCTCCATTTCCGGCCACTGCGCGTCCAACCAGCCCGTCCACTGGCGCGCGACCTTGCCGCGCACGCGCCACAGGTCGAACGCGGCCAGTAGCACGACGACCGCGATGCCCGCGACCGAGCGCAGCGCGATCCAGGGCAGCAGCGCCAGCACCCATGCCAGTGCACGACGGCGCAAGGCCAGCAACTGGAGGCGGGAGACGATATCAGCGGCGGCGGACATGGGCCAGGATCCGTTCGGCTGCGAACAGTGAAATCAGCAGCAGGTTGAAGAATGAGCGCAGCGCGCCGCTGCCGCTCGCCAGCGGCGCGTCGCGCGAAGCTTCTAGCGTCATTGATGGCGCAGTGTATGGAACAGGCGCGTAGTGCAGGCGTTGCCACGTCTCGAACAGGCGCGCCGCACTGCCGGGATCTTCCGGCAGCAGTTTCTCCGCAGTCCATACACGGCCATGCGGTGTGTCGGCATAGCGGAAGCCTGCAATCCCGGTTGCCGGTACGGTCTTCGATTGGGCGAGTTGCGGGAACGCGGCGGCCTGCGTCGCCCACCACAGCCCGGCCTTGCATCCGGCAGGTGGCGGAGCAGCCGCGTCCCAGACCGCCAGCTCCGCTACGCCAGATGCTGCAATGTAAGGAAGGCCATTCGCGGAGGCTGCATCGAAGAATGCGCGCCACGCTGCAGGACGCTCGCTCGTCACCTGCACCGCGCGCGGAGTCGGCTTCTGGGCCGCTGGACGAGTCTTCAGAATGACCGTATGGCGCAGGCGCGGCAGCAGCGCCGGCATTGAGACGTCGCCGACGACCAGCACGCGCGCGCCGTCGTTCCACTCGCGCTCATGCGCGGCAAACCACGCGAGCACATCACGCCCTTCCATCGTCATGCGCGGCGCCTTGGCCATTCCTGCAGCTGCCGCCTGCCGGTCCACCCATGCCGTATCGGTGCCGGGTACGACCAGCACGGTGTCGTCGCGCCACGGGAACACCATGTCGGCCAACCGGGCGATGACGGCAAGCAGCAGCAGGCAGCGCAGCACCAGCAGGGTGCGGTCCGACCACTTCCACACGCGCACCTGGCGCGGGTCCGCCGCCGGCAGGAAGCGCGCCGTTGCCAACGGCACGGCCTTCAAGCTCTCTGCCTTCCGGCGATGCCACCAGATTGGCAGCAGCAGGATGGGAAGCGCAAGCCACCAGAGGCTCATAGGCGCCCCGCCTTGCGCATCCAGGCGCGCAGCACGGCGCCAGGCGCGTCCTCGATGGTCGCCATCAGCGCCGGGATATCGTGCTTTTTCCACTCCGCGGCAACCGCGTCGAAATGTCCGGTGCGGAGCTGGCGATATTGCGCTTGCGCCGCGGCGTCAAAACGGAATACGGAACCGGCGTGCTCCGGATCGCGGTAAGGGCGTGCGGCGTCAAATCCGGCATCCACTTCGGCCTGCGTCTGGAGGCCGAGCACGCGGACGTCGTGCTGCATGTGCCGCAGGCGCACCAGCGCGGAGGACAGGGCCGACGGGAAATCGATGAAGTCGCCCGCCGCAAAAACGAGGCTGGGCGAACGGGCAAAGTGAAGACTGGAGCGCAGCAATTCATCAGGTGGCAATTCGCCTGCCGGCTGGGCGCGCGACAACTGCGCCAGCACGCGCTGCAACTGGCGCGGCCCGCGCGAAGCCGGCGTGAACTGCACCTTGCCCTCGCTGAGCACCAGCAGTCCGAATGCGTCGCCCTGGCGCTGCGCGATCGACGCGACGCAGCCGAGCAGCGTGCGTGCGAACCACATCTTGTCCAGACCCTTCACGCTGCGGCTCGGTTCTGCCATCGACGCGGTCGCATCCAGCACCAGCCAGGCCGCGACGTGGCTGTCGCGCTCCGCCTCGCGCACGAAGTAGCGGTCGGCGCGCGCCAGCAGCTTCCAGTCCACGCGCCGCCACTCGTCGCCGGGCGCATAGGCGCGGTACTCGGAGAACTCCACTCCGGCGCCGCGTTCGCGGCCCGCGTGGATGCCATGCCCGAGACCGGCCAGCACGTGACGGATGACGAGGCCGAGATCGGCCGTCTGCGCAACCAGCGCCGATGATGCGAGCATGCTTGTCAGGCGACCGCGATCTCGTTGTGCAGCGCCTGCAGGATGTCGGCGATGGCGATGCCGTCCGCTTCCGCTTCGAAGTTGCGCAGCACGCGGTGCGCCAGCACCGGCAGCAGCATCGCACCAATGTCCTCGCGAGTGGCGGCAAGGCGGCCATGCATCAGCGCGCGCGCCTTGGATGCCAGCACCAGCGCCTGGCCCGCGCGCGGACCTGCGCCCCAGCCGACGTGCTTCTTGACTGCCGACACGGTGGTGTCGGACGGACGCGTTGCGCGCACCAGCCGGGTGGCATAGCGCACCAGGTGGTCGCCGATCTCGATGTCGCGCACCAGCCGCTGCAGGCGCAGCAGCGTCGCCGTATCCATCGCCTGCTCCGCATCGCGCAGCCCTGCATGGGTCGTCGCCGACACCATGCGCACTTCCTCGTCCTCGGTCGGGTACACCACGTCGATGCGCAGCAGGAAGCGGTCGAGCTGCGCTTCCGGCAGCGGATACGTACCGGACTGCTCGATCGGGTTCTGCGTCGCCAGCACGAAGAACGGCTTGGGAAGCTGGTGCGTCTGGCCGGCGAAGGTCACGGCACGTTCCTGCATCGCTTCCAGCAGCGCGGACTGCGTCTTCGGCGGCGCGCGGTTGATCTCGTCGGCCAGCAGGACCTGCGTGAATACCGGGCCTTGCTGGAATCGGAATATGCGCTGGCGCGTGGCGTGGTCTTCCTCCAGGATCTCGGTGCCGACGATATCGGATGGCATCAGGTCGGGCGTGAACTGCACGCGGTTGAAGTGCATGCCGGTGGCCTGCGCCAGCGATTTGACCAGCAGCGTCTTGCCCAGGCCCGGGACGCCCTCCACCAGGGCGTGGCCGCCGGCGAGCAGGCAGATGATCAGCGAATCGAGCACCGATTCCTGCCCGATGATGACCTTGCCCATGCTGGCCTTGAGCGCGGACACCTTGCGCGTGAGCTCGGCCACATCGTTTTCGTTCCAGGCTACCGCTTCCATCATGCTCCCAATGCGTATTGAATGATATTGACCGCGAAGCGCGTGTTGTCGATGACAAGGAAGCGCTTGTTGCGGAAGTCGTAATCCCACTCGCAGCCGTAGTCCTTGTTGGAGTACAGCACGCGCACGCGCCCGTCGATCTCGATCGCCTTCAGGTAGTCGTGCACCAGGTCGTCGCCCCAGCCGTTCAGTTCCACGCCGGTGTTGGGCGGGCCGTCGAATTTGAAGAAGCTCGAATAGATGGGATGGTTGTTGGGGATCTTTTTCAGCGCCCTCGGCCCGAAGATGCGCGCCATCTCGGCCTCGAACGATTTGGCGAACAGGCCGTCGATGTCGTGGTTGCAGTCGTCCACGAACACGAAGCCGCCGCCGCGCACATAGCGCTCGAAGTTGCGCCGCTCGGCCGGCGAGAACTGCACCAGCTTGTGCCCCGCCATGTAGCAGAACGGCGCCTCCAGCACCTTGGGGTCGGACAGCGACACCATGCGCTCGACCGGGTCGACCCGCAAGGTGGTGTACTCGACCAGCGAGTTCAGCACATTGCTCGGCATGCGGATGTCCACATCCCAGTCGCCCGAGTCGTACATCAGGCGCGTGAAGTAAAAATCAAAAGCTGCCACGCTCGTATCAGCCGATCTTGCGCGCCGTGTTGATGACGTTGATGCCGTTGAAACGCGTGGTCGACGAGCCGTGCGACACCGCGCTTACCTGCCCCGGCTGCCCTTTACCGTCGAAGAAGGAGCCGCCCATGCGCCAGTCGCGCTCATCGCAGATGGCGTTGCACGCATTCCAGAAGTCCTGCGTGTTGGCCTGGTAGGCCACGTCTTCCAGCATGCCGGCGATCTTGCCGTCCTTGATTTCGTAGTACAGCTGGCCGCCGAACTGGAAGTTGTAGCGCTGCTGGTCGATCGAATAGGAACCTCGGCCGAGGATGTAGATGCCCTTCTTGACGTCCTTGACCATCTCGTCCGGCGTCAGGCGTTCCTTGCCCGGCGCGAGCGACACGTTCGGCATGCGCTGGAAGGCGACGCTGCTCCAGCTGTCGGCGTATGAGCAGCCGTGCGATTCGGTCTGGCCGATCATGTGGACCTGGTCGCGCGTAGCCTGGTAGTTCACCAGCACGCCGTCCTTGATGATGTCCCAGCGCTTGGCCGGCACGCCGTCGTCGTCGTAGGCCACGTTGCCGAGCGACGTCGGCTCGTTCTTGTCGCCGTAGAAGTTGACGCGGTCGCTGCCGAACTGGAATTTCTTCGACTGCCACTTGTCCAGCGTGAGGAAGCTGGTGCCCGCGTAGTTGGCCTCGTAGCCCAGCACGCGGTCCAGCTCCGTCGGGTGGCCGACCGATTCGTGGATGGTCAGGAACAGGTGGTCGGGCGAGAGCACCAGGTCGTACTTGCCCGGCTCGACCGACTTCGCGCTCAGCTTCTCGCGCGCCTGGCGGCCGGCGAGCTTCGCTTCGCCCACCAGGTCGTAGGACTTGGTGTACAGCGTGGCGACGCCGCCGGCGGCACGCACCTTGTGCTCCGGTTTGGCGTCGAAGTATTCGTAGCCCATGCCGACCGGCGAACCCAGGCCTTCACGGTTGCGGAACTTGCCGCTGGCCTTGTCGACAGCGGTCGCCGTGAGCGGCGCCCACAGGCGGTGGATATCCTGGTCGATGTAGGAGCCGTCGGTGGAAGCGAAGTACTTCTGCTGGTTGACCTGGAACAGGTTGGAGCGCATGAAACTCGCGCCGGCATCGAGGCCGGCCTTGTTCGCGGCCAGCAGCATCTCCGCCTTTTCCTTGATCGGGACGGTGCGCCAGTCGCGCGTGTACGGGGTGGCCCAGGACACTTCGCCCACGCCTTTCACTGGCGCCAGCACGACAGGCTCGGATTGCAGCTTCGAATTCGCCCTGGCGATGGCGACCGCGGTGCGCGCGGCATTTGCCACGCCGTCCGGCGTCATGTCGTTGGTGGCAGCGAAGCCGTAGGCGCCGTTAGCGACCACGCGCACGCCGACGCCGGAGGATTCGGTGTTGACCACGTTCTCGACGTTCAGGTCGCGGGTGGTGATGAACTGGTTGAGGTAGCGGCCGATGCGAACGTCGCAATAGGATGCGCCGGCCTTGGTCGCCGCGTTCAGCGCGGCATCAGCCAGCGCCTTCTTGAATTTGACTTCCATCGGGCTGGCCAGCTGCTCGGCCGCGATGGCGTTGCCGAATACCGGTACCAGCAGGGTGCCGGCGATGCCGCCGAGCTTGAGAAAACTGCGTCGTTCCACGATCTACTCCGATTAACAGCGGGCGTCGGGGACTGTCCCCATGGGACTGTCCCCAGCTATTTCTTTGTGCTGAGGCTAAAAGAGCTGGGGACGGTACTGCCGCCTTGGCGCCGGCGGGGACAGTCCCCTCTGATTACACCGCGTCGGACAGCGACGTGAAGTTGAAGTCGCGTACCTTCATCGGCGGGATCATCATCGAGTAGTTCGACTCGTCGCCGGCGATCACCACCGACTTGCCGATCTCCTCGATGTTGTTGAGCATCGTGACCGGGCTCTCGTTGAAGCGGAAGTTCTTCACCGGGTACATGATCTTGCCGTTCTCGATGTAGAAGGTGCCGTCGCGGGTCAGGCCGGTCAGCAGCACGGATTGCGGATCGACCATGCGGATGTACCAGGTACGGGTGACCAGGATGCCCTTCTTGGTGGACGCGATCAGGTCGGCGGTGGTCTTGTCAGTGCCGGCCATGATGATGTTGCCGATCGATCCGACCGGGCGCACACCCTTCTTCTGCGCCCAGAACAGCGAGTAGTCCAGCGCGCTGACCTTGCCGTCCTTGATGATCGGGAAGCGCTCGCGCGCCAGCATCGAGTTGCCGGCCCATGGCGTGACGGCGACATTCGGATCCCACGGATCGGTCCAGATGTTGACCTTCTCGTCGAACAGCTTCTCGTTCAGGCGCGTGCCGCCGCCCTTCTTGGACAGGAAGCTGCGGCCCTCGTCGGCCTGGCGCGCGTCAAAACCATTCAGCATGAACGAGATCAGGCCTGCGGTGGCAGCCGGCTCCAGGATCACGGTGTAGCGGCCCGGCTCGAGCGCCTTGGCATCCACCGAACGCAGCGCCTTTTCGATGGCGATGTCGGCCGCTTCGCGCGGGTTGAATTTGGCAGCGTCGATCGCGGTGCTCTTGGCCCAGCCGGAACCGCGGCCGTCTTCGGTGCGCACGGTGCAGGTGAAGTCGAGCGAGGTCGAATCCTGGTGGCCGAACACGCCGTTGGAGTTGGCCACGGTCTGGAACTCGGTGTTATCGCTGAAGAAGCCCGCGCAGACCAGCTTGTTCTTCCGGCTCGCTTCGATGCTATAGGCAGCGACCGCCGCGCGGAACTCGGGATCGATGTCCGCGGTCTTCCTGCTGAAGGTCGGCGACGCCTTGTAGGCCTGCTTGGACACGGCCGGCACGAACTCCGGATTGTCCGGCGCCAGGCGCGCCAGGTCTTCCGCGCGGCGCACGGCTTTTTCCAGCGACTTGTCGTCGAACTCGTTGATGGTGGCGGTGCCCTGCTTCTTGCCGAAGGCGACCGAGACGCCCATCTGGGTGTTTTCCACCAGGCCGGCGGTCGACACCGCGTTGCGCGCGAAGCGGATGTTACCTTCGCGCGAGCCGCCGATCGACACCTGGCACTGGTCCGCCTTGGTATAGGACATTACGCGGTCGGTAATGCGCTTGGTTTCTTCTTGGGTCAGAAATTTCATGTGCGTGTTCCCTGCTTAGCCAATTTTGCGTGCGGTGTTGATGACGTTGATGCCGTTGAAGCGCGAGGTCGACGATCCATGCGAGACCATCGAGACCTGCGACGGCTGCCCTTTGCCATCGAAGAAGGAGCCATCCATGCGCCAGTCGCTCTGGTCGCAAATCGCCGAGCAGGCGTTCCAGAATTCCTGGGTGTTGGACTGGTAGGCCACGTCCTCGAGCATGCCGGCGATCTTGCCGTCCTTGATCTCGTAGAACAGCTGGCCGCCGAACTGGAAGTTGTAGCGCTGCTGGTCGATCGAGAAGGAACCGGCGCCCACGATGTAGATGCCCTTCTTGACGTCCTTGATCATCTCGTCGGGCGACAGTTTCTTCGTGCCGGCCTTGAGCGAGATGTTCGGCATGCGCTGGAACTGCACGCTGCTCCAGCTGTCCGCGAACGAGCAGCCCTGTGACTCGTCCAGCCCGAGCACGTGGGCCTGGTCGCGCGTGGCCTGGTAGCTCACCAGCACACCGTCCTTGATCACGTCCCACGATTTGGTCTTCACGCCTTCGTCGTCGTAGCCGACCGCGCCGAGCGAACCCTGGCGCACCTTGTCGGCCTCGATGTTGACGATCGGGGAACCGTACTTGAAATTCTTCGACTGCCACTTGTCGAGCGTGGCGAAGCTGGTGCCGGCGTAGTTGGCTTCGTAGCCGAGCACGCGGTCCAGTTCCGTCGGGTGTCCGACCGACTCGTGGATGGTCAGCCACATGTGTTCCGGCGAGAGCACCAGGTCGTACTTGCCCGGTTCGACCGACTTGGCGGTCAGCTTCTGCTTGGCGTGCATGCCGGCCGCGCGCGCGTCCTCGACCACGTCGTAGGCGCCGTTGTACAGCGTGGCGACGCCGCCGGCCGCCTTGATCTTGTTGTGCGGCTTGGCTTCCAGGTATTCGTAACCCATGCCGACCGGCGCGGAAAGGCCCTGGCGGGTGCGGAACTTGCCGCTGGCGCGGTCGACCGCGGTGGCGCTGAGCGGAAGCCACAGGCGGTGGATGTCCTGGTCGATGTAGGAACCGTCGGTGGACGCGAAGTACTTCTGCTGGTTCACCTGGAACAGCATCGACTGCATGAAGTTCGCGCCGCCGTCCATGCCGGCCTTGTTCGCGGCCAGCAGCATGTCGGCCTTTTCCTTGATCGGCACAAGACGCCAGTCCTTCTTGATCGGGGTCGCCCAGCTCACTTCGCCCACGCCCTTGACCGGCGCCAGGCGCACAGGCTCGGACTGCAGGCGCGCATTCGCTTTCGCGATCGCGACGGCCTGGCGCGCGGCGTTGGCCACGGAGTCCGGCGTCATGTCGTTGGTGGCCGCGAAGCCGTAGGCGCCGCCCGCCACCACGCGGATGCCGACACCGGCGGACTCGGTGTTGACCACGTTCTGCACGGTGAGGTCACGGGTGGTGATGAACTGGTTCAGGTAGCGGCCGATGCGCACGTCGCAGTAGCTCGCGCCGGCTTGCGTGGCGGCCGTCATCGCCGTGTCGGCGAGGGCTTTCCTCAGTTTGTTATCGACTGGCTTGACCAGTTCTTCTGCAGCGATCACGCGCCCTGCGACGGGGAGCATCATGGTCCCCAAGGCGATACCGCCGATGTTTAAGAAGGTACGACGTTCCATTCTGTCTCCTGTGCTTTTTTGCTTTAGATGGACCGAAAAACCGCAGTCAACCTTAGCAGTAAAATCCGGAAAATGCCACGCAAAGTTTGTGCCAATCGGGCTGGCGTTTCATTCCCCTCACGCTCCGTACAGACGCTGTAATGACAGGCGCCTGTCCGCGAACGTCCGCCCAGTGTCCGTGAGGCGCGGGCGGACACATATGCATACTCACGCGCGTGGATTGCTTGACGCGGCGCCGCGCTTACCAGATGATCAGCGATGCAGATTAACCAACAAGAACGGAGATGCGCACGATGAAACGACTGATCCTGGCAGCCATGCTCGCCGCCGGCCTCGCCGGCACCGCCCACGCCGACGACAAGCTCAAGGCCGCGATCGAGGGCGCGCACCGCACGCCTGCCAACGTGGCCCGCGATGCAGCGCGCCACCCGTACGAGACGCTCAGCTTCTTCGGCATCCGTCCGGACATGACGGTGGTCGAACTGTCGCCAAGCGGCGGCTGGTACACCGAGATCCTCGCGCCCTACCTGCGCGAAAAAGGCAAGCTGATTGGCGCGGCGGAGCCGCTCAAACCGGAGAACCGGTATGCGATGGCATTCAAGAAGAAGCTCGATTCAAACCCGGCGGTGTTCGACAAAGTGGCGATCGGCCTGTTCGAGCCGGGCAAGCAGTACGACATCGCGCCTGCGGGCAGCGTCGACATGGTGCTCACCTTCCGCAACATGCACAACTGGATAGGCCTGGGCGACGGGAAGATGCGCGAACTGCTCAAGGCAGTCCACACCAGCCTGAAGCCGGGCGGGGTGTTCGGCGTGGTGGACCACCGCCTGCCTGCGGCGATGAAGCAGGACGAGCGCGCGTCGTCCGGCTACATGCACGAGGGGTGGGTGATCAAAACGGTGGAGGCCGCAGGGTTCAAGCTGGCGGCCAAGTCGGAGGTCAACGCCAATCCGAAGGACACCGCCGACCATCCGAACGGGGTGTGGACGCTGCCACCGACGAATGCGGTGAAGGGGCTGGATGCCGCGAAATATGCGGCGATTGGCGAGAGCGACCGCATGACGCTCAAGTTCGTCAAGCAATGATGTCGTCACCCCCGCAGCGGCGGGGGCCTATGCTGAAGACGCCATCGCGGCATAGTCAGCATGGGTCCCCGCGTCCGCGGGAATGACGGAGGTAGTTCTTACTTTGCCGTTGCTGCTTTCACCGGAGTGAACGACAGGTCCTGGAAGTCGTAGCTGAAATCGGTCTCCGACGAAATCGGCGCCATCTTCATGCGCTCGATCGAACCGTCCGGATTCAGCGCGAACGTCACGTACGCATCCGCATTGAAGTTGCGCTCCTTCCAGCGCACGATGAAGGTGTCGTACTGGAAGTGCTCCAGCTCACCGACCAGGTCCGGCGACTTCGAGAAGCTCATCACGCGCTTGCCCTTTACCGGCCTGATCGACACCGTGCCGTACCACGCATCCTCATACTCGCCGTCGTACGACGCCATCGGCAGCGACGGCGCCGACTTCGCGCGCGTCGCGCTCTCGGTCTTCAGCTTGGCCAGTTCCTTTGCGTGCGCCTCGGTCTCCACATCGTGGACCAGCTTGATCCAGTCGCTCGGCTGCGTCTTGAGGTAGTGATCGAGGATGCGGTACTGCAGCGCCGTCATCGCACCGCCGCTCTCGGCGTTCGTCAGGATGGCGATGCCCAGCTTTTCTTCCGGGACCATCAGCACGCGCGA
>DASWYE010000072.1:0-27075 GCA_036405115.1 Telluria sp.
GCATGATGTACAGCAGCGCCATGTCGATGATGCGCACCCACGAATTGCCGAACTGGGAGGCGAAGAACGGGAATATCAGCAGCAGCACGAGCGTGATGCCCATGCTGATGTAGGCCTTGCGCGGATGGTGGTCGGTGTCGAAACTGAGCAGTGCCATGTTTGCCCCCTTACGCGCGGTCTGCCACGCGCTCGCCCATGATGCCGGACGGGCGGATCGTCAGGACGACGATCAGCACGATGAACGCGAAGATGTCCTGGTAGTGGCTGCCGAGGAAGCCGCCGGTCAGGTCGCCGATGTAACCGGCGCCCAGCGCTTCGATGATGCCGAGCGTGATCCCGCCGATCATCGCGCCGTAGATATTGCCGATCCCGCCCAGCACCGCGGCGCAGAAGGCCTTCAGGCCCGGCAGGAAGCCCATCGCGAACTGGATCGAGGAGTAGTTGGCGCCCCACATGACGCCGGCGACCGCTGCCAGGGCAGCGCCGATCACGAAGGTCATCACGATCACCTTGTTCGAGTCGATGCCCATCAGGCCGGCGACGCGCGGGTTCTCGGCGGTGGCGCGCATGGCGCGGCCGATTTTGGTGCGTTCGACCAGCCAGGCCAGCGCCATCATCGAGAACGCGGCCAGCGCCAGCAGCAGCACCTGGGTCTGTGAGATCACGGCGCCGCCGATCTCGATCGGCTCGGACGACAGCAGCTGCGGGAAGGCCAGCGGGCTGCGGCCCCAGATCATCATCGCGAAGGTCTGCAGCAGGATCGAGACGCCGATCGCGGTGATCAATGGGGCCAGGCGCGGCGCGTTGCGCAGGCGCCGGTAGGCGACCCGCTCGACGATCACGTTGACCAGCATGGTGACCGGGATCGCGCCGAGGATCGCGATCAGCAGCAGCGCATAGCCTGGCAGGCCGGGAACGTAGAGGTTGAGCAGGTTGATGATGGAAAGGCCGGCCATTGCGCCGATCATCAGCACTTCGCCGTGTGCGAAGTTGATCAGGTTGAGCACACCGTAGACCATCGTGTAGCCAAGTGCGACCAGTGCGTACATGCTGCCCAGCACCAGCCCATTCAGAATCTGTTGGATGAATGTGTCCATTGTCTCTTGTTGTTGGTTGGCCGTTGGGGGACTGTCCCCCTGGGGACTGTCCCCGGCTTTTTTGTTGGAAGACAGGGGAGCTGTCTCCGGCCTTCAGGCTAAAGAGCTGGGGACAGTCCCCGTCCCGTTCAAGCGGCGTCTTTGTCGAGGCCCTTCGGCAGCGGGAAGGTGACGTTCTCTTCGACGCCCTCGAGCGTGCGCACGCTGCGCGCGCCCAGCTCTTTCAGGCGCTCGATGACGGCGTTGACCAGCACTTCGGGCGCCGAGGCGCCCGCCGTCACGCCGATGCGTGCGGTCCCGTCCAGCCATGCCGGATCGATCTGGCCCGCATTGTCCACCATGAACGCGCGCGTGCCCATCTTCTCGGCCACTTCGCGCAGGCGGTTCGAATTCGAGCTGTTCGGGCTGCCCACTACGATCACCAGGTCCACCTGCGGCGCCATGAACTTGACGGCCTGCTGGCGGTTGGTGGTGGCGTAGCAGATGTCGCCCTTCTTCGGTTCGATGATGTTCGGGAAGCGGCTCTTGAGCGCGGCGATGATGTCGGCGGTGTCATCGACCGACAGCGTGGTCTGCGACACATACGCCACCATGTCCGGGTTCGCGACCTGCAGTTTTGCCACATCTTCGACCGTCTCGACCAGGTGCATGCCGGCTTCGGCCTGGCCCATCGTGCCTTCCACTTCCGGGTGGCCCGCGTGGCCGATCATGATGATCTCCGCGCCCTGCTTCATCATCTTGGACACTTCCACGTGCACCTTGGTGACCCGCGGGCAGGTGGCATCGACCACGGACAGGCCGCGCTCTTCAGCTTCCGCCCGCACCGCCTTCGAGACGCCGTGGGCGGAGAACACCACCGTATTCCCGGCCGGGACATCTTCCAGCTCGTCGATAAAGATGGCGCCCTTGTTGCGCAGGTCAGCCACTACGTAGGCGTTGTGGACGATCTCGTGGCGCACGTAGATCGGCGCACCGAACTGCTTGAGCGCGCGCTCGACGATTTCGATCGCGCGGTCCACGCCGGCGCAAAAGCCGCGCGGCTGGGCCAGGAGGATTTCGTTTTCCATGGTCGTCGGTTCCGGTTACAGGACGGAGATGAGCTTCACCTCGAACACCAGCGGCTGGCCGGCGAGCGGGTGGTTGAAATCGAAGATGGCGTCGTGCTCGCGCAGTTCGCGCAGCACGCCGGCGAAACGGCCGCCTTTCGGCGCGGCGAATTCGACCAGGTCGCCGATCTGGTAGTCCGCGTCCGGCGCCGAGTTCTCGTCGAGGGTGGCGCGCGAGACGGCTTGCACCAGCTCCGGATTGCGCTCGCCGAAACCTTCGCCCGGCGCCAGTTCGAACGTGCGGTGGACGCCCTCTTCCAGCCCGACCAGCTTCGCTTCCAGGAACGGCGCCAGCTGGCCCTGGCCCATCATCAGCGTGGCCGGGTTGTCGTTGAACGTCGTGACGATGTCGGCGCCGTCGCCGGAGGCGAGGCGGTAGTGCAGCGTCAGGTAGGATGATTCGGTGACAACGGGTGGAGTAGCTTGGGACATGGCGGTGCCTGAAACGGACAAACCGCTATTGTAAGCCATCACCGTCGCGCCAGCGCCAAGGCTGCACTCGGCCGGGACCCATGCCGGGTATCAGGACTGGAAACAGCGTCAATGGCACGCCACCCTGACGCAGCGCATACCTTATCCGCGCTGCGCGCCGCACACTCGGCATTTGCCGTGACCCGGAGGGCGATGATGGGAATTTCCGACTGGCCGGAGCACCTGCGGCCGCGAGAGCGACTGATCACGCACGGCGCGCAGACGCTCTCGGATGCGGAGCTGCTGGCCATCTTCCTGCGCACGGGACTGCCGGGCAAGAGCGCCGTCGAGCTGGCGAGCGCGATGTTGCAACACTTTCGCACGCTCAACCGCCTGTTCTGCGCAACGCTGGACGAGTTCTGCGAGGTACCCGGCCTCGGTCCGGCCAAGTATGCGCAGTTGCACGCAGTACTGGAACTGGCGCGGCGCACGACCGCGGAGGAACTGGTGGCAGGGGTGGCCCTCACCTCGCCCGACACCGTCAAGCACTACCTGAAGCTGCAGCTGGCGCGCAAGCGGCAGGAGTCGTTCTACGTGCTGTTCCTGGACGTGAAGAACCGCCTGATCGCGTGCGACGAAATGTTCCGTGGCACCCTCACCCACACCAGCGTGTATCCGCGCGAGGTGGTCAAGAAGGCGCTGGGGCACAACGCGGCTGGCGTGATGCTTGCGCATAACCACCCGTCCGGCTCGCCCGAGCCGAGCGAAGCCGACCTGCTGCTCACGCGCTCGCTGGTGCAGGCGCTGGCCATGGTGGACGTGCGCACCCTCGACCATTTCGTTGTTGCCGGGTCACAGGTGCATTCCTTCGCCGAGCACGGCCAGATGTAAGCTCGTCATCCCCGCGTACGCGGGGACCCATGCCGAGTTCGTATTTAGATGTGGGCTGCGCCTATGTTTACCATCAGCAGGGGTCCCCGCGTACGCGGGGATGACGGGGCGCGGCGGCTTGCCCACATCCGGTAATTCAGCAGGGGTCCCCGCGTACGCGGGGATGACCGTTAGCGGCAGGCGGCGATGACCTGGTTGGCGCGCGCCAGTTCGCTGGCCCGCTCCGCATCGCCCATCACTGCATGGGCATCGGCAGAGTTCTGCGAGCGCATCCGCATGCCCGATTCCAGCTGGGTCTTCGCCCTGCGGGCCGCATCGCAGTTGCGCTTGCGGTCTGCTGCCTGCGCCGCTTCCGCCTGCGCCTTCTGCGCCTGCTCCGCGCTGTCCTTGCGGCGCTTCTGGAACTCCGCCTCGCGCTGCGCCAGCGGCGACGGGCCGGCCTCCGGCGCGGCTGCCGCGGCAGGCTGCGCATTCGCAGCCATGATCTGCTGCATGCCCTTCGGCGCCTTGAGGATGCGCTCTGCCGGAACGCCAGGCGGAGGCGGCCGGTCCGAATACGTGCGCTTGCCCTTGTCGTCGGTCCAGACATACTGCGCCGACGCGCTGGCGGCGGCCAGCAGCAGTGCCGCGCCGACGATGGTCCTGAGGTGTTGACTGATTCGCATCTGATTCCCGGTGTTGAGTACTACCGGCCATTTCGCCAGCTTTGGGCCCGCCTGTCAACGCTCAGCAGTCGGCGCATGCCAGAATTTTTAGATCTTGCCAAGACGCCTTCGCACGCTTTCTGTATAATTCGCTTTTGCGCCTATAGGAAAACAACTATGCGTTTACTTCAGAAAGCACTCACGTTCGATGATGTGCTGCTCGTCCCGGCCTACAGCAACATCCTCCCGGCCGCTACCTCCCTGCGTACCAAGCTGACCCGCAACATCTCGCTGAACATCCCGCTGTTGTCGGCGGCAATGGACACCGTGACCGAAGCGCGGCTGGCGATCGCCATGGCACAGCAAGGCGGCATCGGCATCATCCACAAGAACCTGTCGCCGAAGGACCAGTCCCGTGAAGTAGCGCGCGTCAAGCGTTTTGAGGCAGGCGTCCTGCGCGACCCGATCACCATCCCGCCGACCATGACGGTGCGCGAAGTGATCGCCCTGCGCGAACAGCACGGCTTCAGCGGCTTCCCGGTCGTGGAAGGCAAGACCCTGGTCGGCATCATCACCAACCGCGACTTGCGCTTCGAGACCGAACTGGATGCGCCGGTGCGCGACAAGATGACCCAGCGCGAGAAGCTCGTCTTCGTCAAGGAAGGCGCCGACCTGGACGAAGCCAAGCGCCTGATGAACAAGCACCGCCTGGAGCGCGTGCTGGTGGTGAACGACGCGTTCGAACTGCGCGGCCTGATCACCGTGAAGGACATCCAGAAAGCCGTCGAGCACCCGTTCGCGTCGAAGGATGCGCAGGGCAAGCTGCTGGTCGGCGCGGCCGTTGGCGTCAGCCAGCGTGACGAAGAGCGCATCGAGCTGCTGGTGGCAGCCGGCGTGGACGTGCTGGTGGTGGACACCGCGCACGGCCATTCGCAGGGCATCCTGGACCGCGTCAAGTGGATCAAGACGAAGTTCCCGCACGTGGACGTCATTGGCGGCAACATCGCCACCGCGGCGGCAGCGAAAGCGCTGGTCGAATACGGCGCCGATGCGGTCAAGGTCGGCATCGGCCCCGGCTCGATCTGCACCACCCGTATCGTGGCAGGCGTGGGCGTACCGCAGATCACCGCGATCACCAACGTGGCCGAAGCCCTCAAGGGCACCGGCGTGCCATGTATCGCCGACGGCGGCATCCGCTACTCGGGCGATATCTCCAAGGCGCTGGCAGCCGGCGCATCGACCGCGATGATGGGCTCCATGTTCGCCGGCACCGAAGAAGCGCCGGGCGAAGTGATCCTGTACCAGGGCCGTTCGTACAAGTCCTACCGGGGCATGGGCAGCCTGGGCGCGATGGCCGAAGGCTCGGCCGACCGCTACTTCCAGGAAGTCGGCGCGCGCGTCGACAAGTTCGTGCCGGAAGGGATCGAAGGCCGCGTCGCCTACAAGGGCAGCGTGCTGGCCATCCTGTTCCAGCTGGTGGGCGGCGTCCGCCAGTCGATGGGCTACTGCGGCTGCGCCACGATCGAGGAACTGCACGAGAAGGCGGAGTTCGTCGAGATCACCTCGGCGGGCATGCGCGAATCGCACGTGCACGACGTCCAGATCACCAAGGAAGCGCCGAACTACCGTTCCGAATAATTGCGACCGACGCGGCGACTAGTTCGCCGCGTTTTGCATCTGGCTTACGAATTCCAACACACTCACCATCCATGCATTCTAAGATCCTCATCCTCGATTTTGGCTCCCAGGTTACCCAGCTGATCGCGCGCCGCGTGCGCGACGCCGGCGTGTTCTCCGAAGTCTATCCGTACGACGTGTCCGACGAATTCGTCCGCAACTACGGCGCCGCCGGTGTAATCCTGTCCGGCAGCCACAGCTCCACGCTGGAAGGCGACGCACCGCGCGCGCCGCAGGCCGTGTTCGAACTGGGCGTGCCGGTGCTCGGCATCTGCTATGGCATGCAGACCATGGCCGCGCAGCTGGGCGGCAAGGTGGAGAACGGCCTGGTGCGCGAATTCGGCTACGCCGAGGTGCGCGCGCGCGGGCACTCGAAGCTCCTGAACGGCATCAACGACTTCGTCACCAGCGAAGGCCACGGCATGCTGCGCGTGTGGATGAGCCACGGCGACAAGGTGCTCGAAATGCCACCTGGCTTCAAGCTGATGGGTAACACCGACGCCTGCGCCATCGCCGCCATGTTCGACGACGAGCGCCAGTTCTACGCGGTGCAGTTCCACCCCGAGGTCACGCACACCGCGCAGGGCAAGGCCATCCTCGGCCGCTTCGTGCACGAGATCTGCGGCTGCAAGTCGGACTGGAACATGCCCGACTACATTTCGGAAGCGGTCGAGTCGATCCGCGCGCAGGTAGGCAGCGATGAAGTCATCCTGGGCCTGTCCGGCGGCGTCGATTCGAGCGTGGCCGCAGCGCTGATCCACCGCGCCATCGGCGACAAGCTGACCTGCGTGTTCGTCGACCACGGCCTGCTCCGCCTGAACGAAGGCGAAATGGTGATGGACATGTTCGCCAAGAACCTGGGCGTGAAAGTCATCCGCGTCGATGCGACCGACCAGTTCATGGGCCACCTTGCCGGCGTGACCGACCCGGAGCAGAAGCGCAAGATCATCGGCCGCGAGTTCGTCGAAGTGTTCCAGGCCGAGGCGAAGAAGCTGCCGAGCGCGCGCTGGCTGGCGCAGGGCACCATCTATCCGGACGTGATCGAAAGCGCGGGCAAGGGCAAGAAGGGGCAGACCATCAAGAGCCACCACAATGTGGGCGGACTGCCGGAGACGCTGAACCTCAAGCTGCTGGAGCCGCTGCGCGAACTGTTCAAGGACGAAGTGCGCGAACTGGGCGTGGCCCTTGGCCTGCCGCATGACATGGTCTACCGCCACCCGTTCCCGGGTCCCGGCCTGGGCGTACGCATCCTCGGCGAAGTGAAGAAGGAATATGCCGACCTGCTGCGCCGCGCCGACGCCATCTTCATCGAAGAACTGCGCAACACCCCGTTCGAAGCGCTGCCGGCGGAGGGTGTGGTCGCCGATACCGTGCCGCGCAACTGGTACGAGGCGACCAGCCAGGCGTTCGCCGTGTTCCTGCCGGTGAAATCGGTCGGCGTGATGGGCGACGGCCGCACCTACGACTACGTGGTGGCGCTGCGCGCGGTGCAGACGCAGGACTTCATGACCGCGCACTGGGCGCACCTGCCGCACACGCTGCTGGGCCGCGTCTCGAACCGCATCATCAACGAAGTGCGCGGGCTGAACCGCGTGGTCTACGACATCTCCGGCAAGCCGCCTGCGACGATCGAGTGGGAATGATGTAAGGTCCCCTGAAGGGACATGTGGTTTCGAGGAGCTCGCTACGGCGAGCTCTTTTTCATTGAACGAGTATTGCCGGATGCCGGCGGGTCCGACGGCTTGGCCGGTGTGTTGGTCGCGCAGACAATTTTCCGACACTCTGCGGACAATTCATGGAAATGATGACGGTGGTGCCGCCGCTAGAATGTGCGCCGCCAGGGCTACGGCCCGTAACCGGACTCTCAACAACATGACAATGATCCAGCGAACACTTCACTTCATGACGGCGGCCGCAGCGACTGCAATGCTGGCCGCGTGCGGCGGCGACTCCCCCGAAGCCGCACCGCAGCCTACCCGAATCGAACTCCTGGCCTCGTCTCCGAAAGGGATGGATAGCATCGCCTTCAGCGGCGGGCACGCCTACGTGTCGCTGGCAACCAGCACGTCCGAAGGCAGCGCATTGATGCGTACCGCGCTGCCGGTGGGCCCGGCGTCCGGCTGGAGTGAGGTGCCGCTGGGCCAGTGCGGCGCGGCGCCCGCAAACGAATACGCCCCGGAGCGCGCGCCCGGCCTGCAGGTCATCGGTAACACCTTGTGGATGTTCCAGTCGTGGTTCGAAGGGCCCGAAGGCGCCGCGCAGCAGCATGTGCTGTGCGCGATGGAGCCAGGCAGCAGCGCCTTCGTTCCAAAAGATGAGGGCCTGCGCGCCTGCAACGAGTACTACTGCTCGACCTTGTGGATGACGGACCTGAAGCTGGCAGGCACGCGCCTGTTCTCCAATGCCGGTGGCGGCCGCAACCTGATGGTGTCTGACGACCAGTCGGCCAGCTGGCGGGTGCTGCTTGGCGCCTTCGACACCGACATCTGCACGCACCAGGCATTCCATGTCATGGGCGACCGCGTGCTGGTCGGCGGAGAATGCCCGCTGGACGACGCCTTCATCAGCGCCTATCAACTCTCCGCCGACGGCGGCAGCCTGGCTACCGGCGACGAGCTCCCGATCACCTTGCCGGAACTGGAAAACCGCAACATCCAGTTCATCGATTCGGTGCCGGGAACGCAGCGCGTGTTCGTCGGCGTGGAGGGCGGCCTCTTGCGCAGTGACGATGGCGGACGCAGCTTCAAGTTCGTGATCCATCATCCACTCGAGCGCAATACCAGCTACCCATATGTGCGCAAGTTCCTCACGCCCAAGGGCAAGCCGGAAACGATCGTGGTCGGCGGCTTTGACAAGGAGCGTGCAAAGCCATTCCTGGCCTGGTCCGCCAACGGCGGCGACACCTGGACCGACCTGTCGCACATGTTGCCGGGTGCGCAGCAGGAAGGCGCCACCGCACAGGTCATGGACCTGGCCGAGGCTCCGGACGGGCGCCTGCTGATCGTACTGAACGAGAAAGAGACGACGCAGGGAAGGCTGCTGTCGCTCACGCTTGGCCAGCCGTAGGCACTCTGCAGACGGCGCCCGCCGGGATTGGTACACTGCTTCTTTTTCAGCAGGTTCCACGCATGTCCAATGCCCCGCATTCCGGCTTCCTGTTGACGCGCCATTGGCGCGACACCGACGCCGGTGTGGAGGTGGAATTCTGGCTGGCGACCGATAACGGGCCACGCCGGATCAGCCTCCCGCCGCAACAGGCGGTCGCGTTCATCCCGGAAGAACAGCGCGACATGGCCGCGCAGGTCATGCGCGGCGAGCGTGGCTGGGAGCTTCGTGCACTTGCGCTGACGGACTTCCAGCATCGTCCGGTGCTCGGCCTGTACTGCACCGGCTACCGCAAGCTGCTCAAGCTGGAAAAGCGGCTGCGCCAGCATGGGGTCGATGTCTACGAAGCCGATGTCCGCCCGCCGGAGCGCTACCTGATGGAGCGCTTCATCACGGCGCCCGTCGAGTACAGCGGGCAGCCGGATTCCCGCGAACCCGCGTTGCTGCTAAACGGGCAGCTGAAGTCGAACCTGGGCTATCGCCCCCGGCTGCGCACCGTATCGCTCGACATCGAGACCACGATGCAGGGCGAGTTGTACTCGGTCGCGCTGGAAGGGTGCGGCCAGCGCCAGGTCTACATGCTCGGCCCGCCAAACGGCGATGCGGCCGGTTGTGATTTCGCGCTGGAGTATTGCGAGACGCGCGCCGACATCCTCACCCGCCTGGAGGAATGGCTCGCGCGCCACGACCCCGATGCGATCATCGGCTGGAACGTGGTGCAGTTCGACCTGCGCGTCCTGCAGCAGCATGCGGAACGCTTCGGGCGCCAGCTCAAGCTGGGCCGCGCCGGCAGCGCGATCGAGTGGCGCGAACATGGCGGCAAGCAGGAGCACTTCTTCGTCGCCGTCCCCGGCCGGCTGGTCATCGACGGCATCGAAGCGCTGCGCTCGGCCACCTGGAGTTTTCCGTCATTCAGCCTGGAGAACGTGGCGCAATCCCTGCTCGGCGAGGGCAAGGACATCGACAATCCCTATGACCGCATGGCCAGCATCGACCGCATGTTCGCCGAGGACAAGCCGGCGCTGGCGCGCTACAACCTGAAGGACTGCGAACTCGTCACCCGCATCTTCGACAAGACAGGGCTGATGACCTTCCTGCTCGAACGGGCCAGCGTTACCGGACTGCCGGCGGACCGCAGCGGCGGTTCGGTGGCTGCGTTCGAGCACCTGTACATCCCGGTCATGCACCGCCAGGGCCTGGTCGCGCCGAATATCGGCGACGTGATCGGAGGCGAGAGCCCAGGCGGCTTCGTCATGGACTCGCGCTCGGGGCTCTACGACTCGGTACTGGTCCTCGACTACAAGAGCCTGTACCCGTCGATCATCCGCACCTTCCTGATCGATCCGGTGGGACTGGTGGAAGGACTGCGCGAAGAAGAGGGCGCGGCTGTCGCCGGCTTCCTCGGCGCGCAATTCTCGCGCACCAGGCACTGCCTGCCCGGCATCGTCACGCAGGTGTGGGCGGGCAGGGAAGCGGCCAAGCGCGAGCGCAACCAGCCGCTGTCGCAAGCACTCAAGATCATCATGAATGCCTTCTATGGCGTGCTGGGATCGAGCGGATGCCGCTTCTTCGATCCGCGGCTGGCTTCTTCCATCACGCTGCGCGGCCACGAAATCATGCACCGCACACGCGAACTGATCGAGGCAAAAGGCTACCAGGTGATCTATGGCGATACCGATTCCACCTTTGTCTGGCTGGGTCGTGCGCATGATGATACTGATTCAGAACGTATTGGCAACGAATTAGTTGACTATGTCAACGATTGGTGGCGCAAGCACCTGCGCGAGGAATATGGCCTGGAAAGCGCGCTCGAACTTGAATACGACGTGCATTTCCGCCGTTTCCTGATGCCGACCGTGCGCGGTTCCGATGAAGGCAGCAAGAAGCGTTATGCGGGGCTGGCGACAAGGCCGGACGGCAGCGACGAGGTGGTGTACAAGGGACTGGAAACGGTGCGCACCGACTGGACGCCGCTGGCGCAGCAGTTCCAGCAGGGGCTGTACGAACGCATCTTCAAGCGCGAGCCGTACCAGGGGTTCGTGCGCAGCTATGTGGCCAGCACGCTGAGCGGCGAATTCGACGAACTGCTCGTGTACCGCAAGCGCCTGCGCCGGCCGCTGGAAGACTATCAGCGCAACGTGCCGCCACACGTGCGCGCGGCGCGTGCGGCCGACGCGTATCACGTCAGCCTCGGGCGCCCTGCACAGTACCGCAATGGAGGGTGGATCCGCTACGTGATGACGACAGCGGGACCGGAGCCGTTGGAACTGCAACGCTCCCCCATCGACTACGAGCACTACATCGAGCGCCAGCTCGAGCCAGTGGCGGACGCAATCCTCCCCTTCCTCGGCGACAGCTTCGCCAATCTCGTCGGCCGCCAGCAATCCTTGTTCTGATCCGCAGGGCGCCTTTAGCGGGCGTCGCCACGCGTATCCGCGTGGTCATGTGTCCCGATATTCTCAGGTGTGCGTGCGGTCGGAAGATGCCAGCCATACTTGATCGCCGCCACCCGCAAGCCGAAGCAAAGTGCAGCGCCGGCAGCCGCAGTCGCGGTGTTCGACAGCTGCAGCGCATCGCCCATCACCACCACCCCGGCGCCTGCCAGGGCGGCGACGGCATAGATGTCGGACCTGAACACGGCCGGAACGTTTGACAGCAGCACGTCGCGCACGATGCCGCCGCCGATCCCCGTCAACATCCCCAGCAAGGCCGCCATGACCGGCGCGAGGCCGAACACCAGCGCCTTCTGCGCGCCGGCCACGCAAAACAGCGCGAGGCCTGCGGCATCAAAGATCAGCACCGGGTTGCGCAGCCGGCTGGAGGCGGAATGCCAGAAGAAGATCATGAGCCCGGCAGCCATCGACACCGCAAGGTAGCGCCAGTCGCTGATCGCGGCGGGCGGAGTCGCGCCGATCAGCAGGTCGCGCAGGATCCCGCCCGAGGCGGCAGCCACGAATGACAGCACCAGCACTCCGAAGATATCGAGCCGGCGCCGCACTGCCGCGACCGCGCCGCTGAGCGCAAACACAAAAGTGCCCACCAGGTCGAGCGCCAGCACCAGCGTTTTGATGGCAGAACCGATATCGAGGGAAGGAACTAGCACGTTATTACCTTTGAAGTGGATGGCCTGGCGATGCCGAATGGTAGCGCGCCAGGCAGGCATTCCGCCAGTTGCGCCCAATGCGCACCGGAAAATAGCAGTAAACTCCCGCCTTTGCTTTCGCAAGGACATCAGTCAATGAACCAACCTCTCGAGCTACGCGCAGGGGCGCTGGCATGCCTGCTGGTCGCCGATCCGGCGGCCAAGACCGCCGGCGTGGCGGCGCTGGCGGCTGCCTGGCGGGCAGGGGACGCAGTCGTCGATGCCGGCGCGGCCTTGCAGGAAACCGGTACGGTGCCCGGCCGTCCGGAGCGCCCCGAACTGGTGGCGCCGGGCCGGGTCGGCCGCCGTTCGATGGCGACCGTCGAGGGTCGCGCGATGCTGATCCATGCCCTGGCCCACATCGAGTTCAACGCGGTGAACCTCGCGCTCGATGCATTGTGGCGCTTCCCCGGCATGCCGGTGCAGTACTACGCCGACTGGCTGCGCGTGGCCGACGAGGAGGCGAAGCATTTTTCCATGCTGGCCGCGCACCTGCAGCTGCTTGGCCACCAGTACGGCGACTTCACCGCCCACGACAGCCTGTGGCAGATGGTCGAAAAGACGCGCGGCGATATCGTCGCCCGCATGGCACTGGTGCCGAGGACGCTGGAAGCGCGCGGCCTGGACGCGATCCCGCCTCTGCGCGCCAAGCTCGCGCAGGCGGGCGACCTGGCGGCAGCCGAGATCCTCGACGTCATCCTGCACGACGAGGTGGGTCACGTCGAGATCGGGAACCGCTGGTATGGCTACCTGTGCCAGCAGCGCGGCCTTGATCCCCGCAGCGCCTACGACGAGCTGGCGCTGCGCTACAAGGCCCCGGTGCTCAAGGGCCCGTTCAACCTGGAAGCGCGGCGCCGCGCCGGCTTCACCGAAGAAGAACTCTCCTACCTCGGGTGATGTTGCATGCCGGTGCATCCATCGATTTTTCCGTAGACCAAATTTTGTAGCCATGCGACCATAACAGGTCAATACGACTGCCAACGTGTACGGGAATACGATGAATTTTGGGAATGCGGCAAAGCGGGTCCTGGACGCCCACGCAGCGCGACTGGCGCGCGCCACCAGCTGGGCCGGGCCCTACGTCAGCCTGGTCCAGATGCTTCTGATCGGGCTTGCGGTCCTGAGCCTGTCCCGGATCGCGCTGGTCGCCTGGCAGTGGGATCGGGTGAGCGCGACCGGCATCGTGGACGCCATCCTGGTCCAGGGCGTGCGCGCCGACCTGATCCTGCTCGGCTACTTCCTGGCGCTGCCGCTGTTGCTTGCGCCGCTGCTGGCCCACCGGTTTTCCGCTCGCCTGTGGAAGACGCTGACCGTAAGCTGGGCCACCTTCGCCCTGATCGCCATCGTGTTCATGGAAGTGTCGTCACCGCAATTCATCATGCAGTACGACGTGCGCCCGAACCGCCTGTTCATCGAGTACCTGTCCTATCCGAAGGAAGTGTTCGCGACGCTGTGGAACGGCTTTCGCATCGCGCTGCTGCTTGGTGTCGGATGCACGGTGCTGCTGGGCGCCGCCATCTACCATGTCCTGAAGGCCGCATCCTCAGGCGCAGGCACCTGGTCGTCGAAGAAGCTGCTGCTCACCTGGCCGCTGATCTTTGCCGTGGTGTTCGTGCAGATCCGCTCGACCACCGCGCACCGCCCCGCCAATCCGGCCTTGTTCGCGCTGACCGGCGATGCGATGGTCAATTCCCTGATCATCAATTCGCCGTGGTCGGTGCTGGACGCGATCAATTCGATGCGCAAGGAAGCCAATTCGTCCGAGATCTACGGCAAATTCCCGCGCGAGCAGGTATTCGCCGAGGTGAAGGCAGCTCCCTGGCTGAGCCACTACCAGTTCCCGTCAACGGACATCCCGACCCTGCACCGCCAGGATGCTGCAATCAGGCGCGACAAGCCGCTGAACCTGGTGATCGTGCTGGAAGAAAGCCTGGGCGCGACCTTTGTCCAGTCGCTGGGCGGCCTGCCGGTCACGCCGGAGCTGGAAAAACTGAAGGACCAAGGCTGGTGGTTCGAGAACCTGTACGCCACCGGCACCCGATCCGTGCGCGGCATCGAAGCCGTGGTGGCGGGTTACGCGCCAACGCCGGCCCGCAGCGTGGTCAAGCTGTCGCTGGCCCAGCAGAACTTCTACACGCTGGCGCTGGGACTGAACAAGCAGGGCTACCAGACCGAATTCGTGTACGGCGGCGAAGCGCATTTCGATAACATGCGCAGCTTCTTCACGGGGAACGGATTCCAGAACGTAGTCGACCGCCGCCACATGACGCCGAAGTTCGAGGGCAGCTGGGGCGCATCGGACGAAGACCTGTTCGACAAATCGCTGGAACGCCTGAAGGACCTGCACGCGAGCGGAAAGCCGTTCTTCAGCCTGATCTTCAGCTCGTCCAACCACGAGCCGTTCGAATTCCCGGACGGGAAAATCAAGCTGCATGACCCGGCCAAGCAGACCGTCAACAACGCGGTCAAGTATGCCGATTTCGCGCTCGGCAAATTCATCGCCGAAGCGAAGAAGCAGGACTACTGGAAGGACACCGTGTTCCTGATCGTGGCCGACCACGACAACCGCGTGTACGGCGACACCCTGGTGCCGATCAAGAAGTTCCACATTCCCGGCCTGATCCTTGGCGCCGACGTGCAGCCCAGGCGCATCAGGACCATCGCCAGCCAGATCGACCTGGCGCCGACGCTGCTGTCGTTGCTGGGGGTGTCGAGCGAGCATCCGATGATCGGGCGCGACCTGGTGCGCGACGGCGAGTCGCCGGGCCGCGCGCTGATCCAGTTCGATAATTACTTTGCATGGCTGGACGACAGTTCGGCCACCATCCTGCGCCCGAACCAGCCTGCGCTGCTGGGTCGCTACGATGCGGCGAGTGGCGTACTGGAGCTAAAGAAGGAGCAGCCGAGCCGCAGCCAGGTCGAGCGGACGATGGCGCACGTCATGCTGCCATCGCTGCTGTATCGAGAGCAGCGCTACCGGTTGCCGAAAGCGCAGATGCAGCTGGCATCCCGGACCGCGCACTGAGGGAATGCGGCCCGGGTTCGTCCGCGGTCAGCCGCCTTGTGGCAGCCCGAGGTTCTGGTTGGCGGGAACGGCAACGTCGATCAGCTTCGGCTTGGGCAGGTTCAGCTCACCCATCAGCTTCACGAAATCCTCTTTCGACTTGTTGGCCAGGCGCTGGTTGTGCTGCTTTTCCCAGCCGATGGTGGAAACGGCCTGGCCCTTGTAGTCATGGCCGGGCCAGACCCGCGTGGTATCGGGAAGGGTGAACAGCTTGTTCGCAATACTGTCGTGCAGCGCCGCGGCACTGCCGCTCTGGAAGTCGGTGCGACCGCAACCATCGATGAGCAGGGTATCGCCGGTGAACACATTGCCGCGCCAGAGGTAGCTGGTGCTGCCGGCCGTGTGGCCCGGCGTGTGCAGCGCGGTGATCTCTTCGGCCGCGCCGAAGCGCAGCACGTCGCCGTCGTTCAGCTGGGCGTCCGCGGGAGGGATGCCGCAGGCGCTCGGCACCGCAGCCTTGGCGCCGGTCATTTCGCGCAGCTTGCCGGCGGAGGTCACGTGGTCCGCATGCGCGTGCGTCTCCAGCACATACGCCAGCTTCAGGCCGAGGCGTTCCAGGTGCTGCAGGTCGCGCTGCCAGTGGCGGTCCACCGGATCGATGATGACCGCCTGGTCGTCGCCAGGCGCGGCCAGGATATACGTGTAGGTGGACGATTCGGCATCGAACAGCTGGATGGGATTGATGGTCATGCTCTTCTCCTCGACAGACAATTTAAAGGGCCACCCGGGCGATCATCGTCAGCGCGACAATCGCCGCCACGGCGGCAAATCCAACTTGCAGGTGCGGGCCGGCCAGGCGCGCCGAAACGGCTCTCCCGCCCAGCATGCCGGCGATCGCGCCGGCGGTGAACGGCAATGCAATCGACCAGTCGACCGTACCGTTCACGGCGCTCGCGGCCACGCCGCTCACCGATACCAGCGCGATCACGGCCAGCGAGGTGGCGACTACGGCCTGCATCGGCAGGTCGGTCACGCGTTTGAGCGCTGGCACCATGACGAAACCACCGCCGACGCCGAGCAGGCCTGACAGCAAGCCGGCCACGGTGCCGGACAGACCCAGCGCCAGAGCGCAGGGCCGGGTCCAGATAAAGCGCCGGGTTTCCGGGCTGCGGCGACACAGCGGTTCGGGCGCGGGGGCCGTTGCAGCTTGCGACGGGCGCGTGCCGCGCCAGGTCTTCCAGGCCACGTACATCAGCACCAGCGCGAACAGGATGCTCAGCCAGCGGTTGTCGACGCGCCCCGCCAGCCACACCCCGACTGGCGAGAGCAGCATGCCAGTCGCGGCCACCAGCATCGCGGCGCGGTAGCGCACCACGCCGGCGCGCAAGCCGAGCACGGCGCCGACGCCGGCGGCCATGCCGACTGCCATCAGCGCTATCGGGCCGGCCTGCGCGACGCTCAGCTGCGCGCCGAACACCAGCATCGGGACGGCCAGGATGCCGCCGCCGGCGCCGGTCAGCGCCAGCAGCACGCCGATCAGGGTCCCGAGAACGGCGCTGGTGATCACGGCGCGGCGCGCCCGGCGCGCGCTGCCGAGGTGCGCTCGGCCAGCTCGAAGATCGCCATGCCCGCGACCATTGCCACGGTAAAGATCACCGGCTGGATCGCGCCGGTGGCCAGCGAGGCGAGGGCAGGGCCCGGGCAGTAGCCGGCCAGGCCCCAGCCGACGCCGAAGGCGAGGCCGCCGACGACCAGGCGGCGGTCCACCTGGGTCGCAGTCGGCAGGCGCATCGGGTCGCCCAGCAGCGAAGTCTTGCGCTTGCGCGCGACCTGGAAGGCGATTACGCCGACGGCGATCGCGCCGCCCATGACCAGCGCCAGCGACGGATCCCACAGGCCGGCCAGGTCGAGAAAGCCGATGACCTTGGACGGATCGGTCATGCCCGACACGATCAGGCCGATGCCGAACAGCAGGCCGGTCAGCAGTGAAGTGATGATTCTCATCGCGCTCTCCTTAAGCGATCAGGTGACGTACAACGAACACGGTGGCGAAACCGGCCAGCATGAAGGCGCCGGTCGCCACCAGCGAGCGCGGCGAAAAGCGCGAAATGCCGCACACGCCGTGGCCGCTGGTGCAGCCGGATCCGTAACGGGTGCCGACGCCAACCAGCAAGCCTGCGGCGATCAGCGTCGCGGTATCCGCGTCGATCCGTACTTCCGGCAACGGTGCGCCGAGCTGGTATACCAGTGGCGCGCCAATCAGGCCGGCCAGGAAGGCGATGCGCCAGGCGACATCGCCTTTCACTGCCGACAGCAGGCCGCCGGCGATGCCACTGATGCCGGCGATCCGTCCGTTCAGCAGCACGAACGCACCGGCTGCCAGGCCAATCAGGGCGCCACCGGCGAGCGCGGTTATCGGGGTAAAGTTGTTCCAGTCAATCATGGTCAGTCTCCTTGGCGCCTGGCGCAAAACTGTTCGTACAGGACTTGCATCACGGCCAGCGCGGGGCTGTCCTGGATGCTGTAATAAATCTGCTTGCCTTCGCGGCGCGTGCTGACCAGCTGCTCTTCGCGCAGCACGCCCAGCTGCTGGGACAGGGTGGGTTGGGTGATGCCGCTCTTTTCCAGCAGTTCGCTGACGCAGTATTCGCCCTGCGACAGGAAGCACAGCAGCATCAGTCGGTCCGGATTGCCCAGGACCTTGAGCAGGTTGGCGCTACGCGCGGCCGCATCCTGCATCGCGGCGATATCGAGTTGCACGGGTGGTTTCACGGGACGGCTGCTCCTGTTACGTTATGTCTGCACATAGTATATCACAACACAATATATAAATCAATTAAGTGTCGTTCGGGCTGGCAGCCTGTGTCATCCGTGAGTATATAATCATGCAAGCTAATACAGGTGGCCTTGCCTTCCTGCCCAATCGCTTCGCCAACAGGAGTCTTATGCGTTTCGCGTCCAAATTCGTGTCGGTGGTCATCCTCCTGCTGGCTGCCGGCATCGCTACCGCAGCGCCGGCCCTGCCACGGCTGAAGGCGATCAAGCTGGCTGCCCACACCTATTACTTCCAGGGTAAGGCGGGCATGGCGAGCCAGCAGAACCGGGGCTTCATGTCGAATGCGGGATTCGTGGTCACGCCCGCCGGCGTGGTGGTGTTCGACGCGCTGGCCACGCCCGCGCTGGGAGCGGCAATGCGCCAGGCGATCCGCGAGGTCACGCCGCAGCCGGTCCGCACCATTATCATCAGCCACTACCATGCTGACCATTTCTACGGTCTGCAGGCATTGGCAGACAAGGACACGGCGATCTGGGCGCACGGCAAGGCGCGCGCTACCCTGCAATCGGACTTTACCCGGGAACGGCTGGCCGAACGCCGCACTTCGCTGGCGCCGTGGGTGGATCAGAACACCCGCCTGGTTCCGGCCACGCGCTGGCTCGATTTTGGCGCCGGGCGCGAGATCAAGTTCGAACTGGGTGGCGTCCGGTTCGCCGTGATCGATGTCGGTGGCGCGCACTCGCCCGAGGACCTGATGCTGTTCGTCGAAAACGACCGGGTGCTGTTTGCGGGGGACCTGTTCTTCACCGGGCGGATACCGTTCGTGGGCGAGGCGGACAGCAATGCGTGGCTGCAGGCGCTGCAGCGCATCCATGCCAGCCAGCCGGTGGCGGTAGTGCCCGGCCATGGCGCGGCGTCCACCAAACCGCTCGCCGATGTCGAGCTGACCCGCAGCTACCTCCTGTTCCTGCGCGAGCAGATGGGCAAGGCGGTCGCCGACATGGTCGATTTCGATACCGCGTACAAGGCGGTCGACTGGAGCCGGTTTTCCGGCTACCCTGCGTTCAATGAAGCGAACCGCCTGAACGCCTACGGCACCTACCTGCTGATGGAACGCGAAAGCCTGGCGGCGCCCGATTCCCCAACCAAGGAGTAAGCAATGAAAATCTTCCGTATCTTTGCGCTGATGCTGGTGGCGATCTTCGCCGGTTCGGCCGTGGCTGCTGAAGTGCAGCAAAAGATCGTGTACCACATCAATGACAGCGCCCACGCATCGGCCGCGCTCAACAATATTCGCAACCACCTGGCGGCAGCGCCGAAAGCGAAGATCGTGGTGGTCACGCACGGCGGCGGGGTCGATTTCCTCATCGAAGGCGCCAAGAACGCGACTGGCAACCCTTACGATATCCCGGTGCAGGAACTGGCCGACCGCGGCGTCGAGTTCCGCGTGTGCAAGAACACCCTGGACGGGCGCAAGATCGACAAGGCCCGGCTGTTGCCCGAGACGACCATCGTGCCATCCGGCGTGGCCGAGATCGGACGCCTGCAGGCGGAAGAGGGCTATGTTTACATCAAGCCCTAGCTTGTCGTTATATAATTGACAGTTTGTAGCGGCGCCCGGACTTTGCCGGGCCGCCAGCATGTCATCTCACCTGACCCCTGACCCCCGTGGATAATAGCCTCAACAAGGAACAGATGGCGGAGCTGTTCGACGAAGTGTCGAACTACTTCTTCCTGCTGTCCGAACCTACGCGCCTGAAGATCCTGCATTGCCTGTGCAATGGCGAGCAGCCGGTGGGCGACATCGTCTCGTCCATCGAGGCCACGCAGGCCAATGTGTCGCGCCAGCTCAACATGCTGTTCCGTGCCAAAATCCTCGCCCGTCGCAAGGAGGGGACGCAGGTGTACTACCGCATCGACGACCAGGCCACGCTGGATATCTGCCAGAACGTCTGTAACCGCGTGGCCTCCAGCATCATGGGGCGCGCCGAACTCGGCCAGGCCGCGGCGACCTTCAACGTCATCCAGCCCGCGTAAGTACGTTCGCACGATACTTAATCCAGATTAAAAAAGACTTCGTGAATATGCGTAAGTAGCTATATACTTTCCTTGCAATTAGAATAAAGCAAGGAGACAGCATGGCTGGCGAGGTAGTAAAAAAGGGGCGCATCCTGCGCGCGCCCGAGAATTTCGTGGACAGCGCGCTCGCGCTGGACATTACAACCAAGGGATTGAACGACGAGCGGCGCGGCTTCCTGCGGCGCAGTTTCATGGCCGCCAGCGCGGCACTGGCAAGCGGATCTGCCCTGGCGCAGTCCGGCGGCGACCCGGCAATCCTCAAGCTTCCCGAACATTCGACCACGCTGGGCAAGCCCGTTGCATCGAACCCGTACGGCGTGCCGTCGCGATTCGAGAACGCGCTGCTGCGCCGCGAGTCGCCCGGCCTGACCCGCGTGAGCGCGGCTTCGGTGTCGTTTACCCCGCTGCAGGGCCTGTTCGGCATCATCACCCCGAGCGGCCTGCATTTCGAGCGCCACCACCAGGGTTGGCACGATATCGATCCTTCCCAGCACCGGCTGATGGTCAACGGCCTGGTGCGCCAGCCGAAGGTCTACACCATGGACGACCTGATGCGCCTGCCATCGGTGTCGCGCATGCACTTTATCGAGTGCGGCGCGAATACCGCAATGGAGTGGGGCAACGTGGCGGTGCCGTCGGTGCAGTATTCGCACGGCATGCTCAGTTGCAGCGAATTTACCGGCGTTCCGCTCTCGGTACTGCTGGACGACTGCGGCTTCGACAAGAAGACCGCACGCTTCGTGCTGGCCGAGGGCGCCGATGGTTCCGGCATGACCCGCACCATCTCGATCGACCGCGCGCTCGATGACGTGCTGGTCGCATGGGGCATGAACGGCGAGATGCTGCGTCCAGAGAACGGCTATCCGCTGCGCCTGGTGGTCCCGGGCGTGCAGGGCGTGTCCTGGGTGAAGTGGCTGCGCCGCATCGAGGTGGGCGACAAGCCGTATGCCACCAAGGACGAGGCGATCCACTACATCGATGCGATGCCCGACGGGATGTACCGCCAGTACACCTCGATCCAGGAATGCAAATCGGTGATCACCACGCCGTCGGCCGGCCAGCGCCTGCTCGACACCGGCTTCCACAACATCACCGGCCTGGCCTGGTCGGGCCGCGGCAAGGTCAAGCGCGTCGACGTTTCGGTTGATGGTGGCCGCAACTGGCGCACCGCGCGCCTCGAAACGCCAGTGCTGTCCAAGTGCCTGACGCGCTTCAACATCGACTGGACCTGGGACGGTTCGCCAGCCCTGCTGCAGTCGCGCGCGATCGACGAAACCGGCTACGTCCAGCCGAAGATCAACGAGTTGCGCGAAGTGCGCGGCACCAAGTCCATCTATCACAACAACGCCATCCAGTCGTGGAAGGTCGCAGCATCCGGGGAGGTATCGAATGTCCAGGTTTATTAAGGCCGCAGCGGGCCTGCTGGGCACGGCCGCTTTCTCGTTCGCACTGGCAGCACCGCCATACACCAACGTTGGCCGCCCGGCCACCGACAAGGAAGTGGCGGCCTGGGATATCGACGTGCGTCCCGACTTCAAGGGCCTGCCGAAAGGTTCGGGCAGCGTCACCAAGGGCATGGAAGTGTGGGAGGCGAAATGCGCGTCCTGCCACGGCACCTTTGGCGAATCGAACGAGGTGTTCACGCCGATCGTCGGCGGCACCACCGCGGACGACGTCAAGACCGGCCGCGTGGCTGCGCTGCGCGGTAACTCGCAGCCGCAGCGCACCACCATGATGAAGGTGGCGACCGTGTCCACGTTGTGGGACTACATCAACCGCGCCATGCCGTGGACCGCGCCGAAAAGCCTGAGCACGGAAGAGGTGTACGCTGTCACCGCGTACATCCTCAACATGGCTGAAGTGGTGCCGGAAGACTTCACGCTGTCGGACCAGAACATCGCCCAGGTTCAGGCTATGATGCCTAATCGTAACGGCATGACGACCGCGCACGGCATGTGGGAGGTCAAGGGCAAGCCGGACGTACGCAGCAAGGCATGCATGAGCAATTGCGGCAAGGACGTGAAGGTGCGTTCGGAACTGCCGGCAGCGGCGCGCAACGTACACGGCGACCTGTCCGCGCAAAACCGTTCGTTCGGCGCAGTGCGTGGCGTCGATACCACCCGTCCGGCCGCGACCGAAGCACTGTCGTCCAAGCCGCGCACGGCGCAGCCGGCGGCAGCAAAACCGGCAGCGGCGCCTGCCGCCCCTGTCGTCAAGGGCGGGCTGGCGCTGGCGAAAGAGAACGCGTGCATGGCCTGCCATGGCGTGAGCAACAAGATCGTCGGCCCGGCGCTGAGCGACATCGCCGCGCGCTACAAGGGCGACAGCGAGGCGGTCAAGCGCCTGGCGGCGAAGGTCAAGGGCGGCAGCAGCGGCGTGTGGGGCCCGGTCCCGATGCCGGCGCAGGCCCATGTGAAGGACGAAGACGTGGCAGTCATCGTCGGATGGATACTGGGCGGCGCAAAATAAGCGTCCCCGGGACCGCCAGCGGGGCCTCCGGCTGCGCTGGCATCAGGTGAAGTAAATCGATTTTTTAGTGGAGAAGACAATGAACCAAAACCGACGGGATGCCCTGCGCATCGGTTCCATCCTCGGCCTGGCAATCACGGCCGGCCTGCTCAAGCCGGGCGAGGTGCTGGCGGGCGAATGGCAAGCCAACATGTTCGACGCCAAATCGCTCGACGACGCTGTCAAGGCGCTGGGCGGCACGGGCTTCACGGTCAGCAAGGACGTCACCATGACCGGTCCTGACATCGCGGAAAACGGCGCAGTGGTGCCGGTCTCCGTGTCGAGCAGCATTCCGGGCACCGAAATGATCGCCATCCTGGTGGAAAAGAATCCGAATCCGCTGTCCGCGCGCTTCACGATCCCGGCTGGCACCGAACCTGCCGTGAGTACCCGCGTCAAGATGGGCGGCACCTCGAACGTGCACGCGCTGGTCAAGGCCGGCGGCAAGTGGTTCATCGCCAGCAAGGAAATCAAGGTCACCCTTGGTGGCTGCGGCGGCTGATCCAGGTCTAACGAATTCATAAGGAAATCATCATGGGTAATCCAATGCGCATCCGCGCCAACGCGACCGGCGATGTGGTTGAAGTCAAGGTCCTGATCCGCCATGACATGGAAACCGGCCAGCGCAAGGACGCTTCCGGCAAAGCCATCCCGGCGCACTTCATCCAGTCGCTGACTGCAAAGCACAACGGCAAGGTGGTGCTGGACGCGGAAATGGGCACCTCGGTGTCGAAAGATCCGTTCCTGTCCTTCAAGTTCAAGGGCGGCGCCAAGGGCGACAAGGTGTCGGTGTCCTGGACCGACAACAAGGGCGACAGCCGCACCGACGAAGTCGTGGTGTCCTGACCTGGCAGCACCGGCCGGAGCGGCGATGCCGCTCCGGTTGCTTTAAGTGGCACAGATCACATCGAATAATTTTTGGAGACGACATGAAACGCACAAGCCAATTCCTCGTGGCTGCGCTGGCCGCGTCCGCGCTCGGCAGCGCCCTGGCCCAGACATCCGCAACCGACGAGATCGCGAAATACCGCCAGATGCTGGCCGACGGCAACCCTGCCGAACTGTGGGAAATGCGTGGCGAAGAGCTGTGGACCACCAAGGCAGGCCCGCGCAACGCATCGCTCGAACAGTGCGACTTCGGCAAAGGGCCGGGCGTGCTGAAAGGCGCCTACGTCGAGCTGCCGCGCTACTTCAAGGACGTCAACAAGGTGATGGACCTGGAACAGCGCCTGGTGCATTGCCGTACCACGCTGCAGGGCCTGACCCACGAAGAAGCGGTAAAACGCCCGTTCGGCTCGGCCGGCAATCCGTCCGATATCGAGGCGCTCGTCTCCTACATCACCGCGCAGTCGAAGGGCATGAAAATGTCCGTCTCGACCAGGCATCCGCAGGAAAAAGCGGCCTACGAAATTGGCAAGAAAGTGTTCTTCTACCGCGGCGGCGCGCACGATTTCGCCTGTGCCACCTGCCACTCGGCCGACGGCAAGCGCATCCGCCTGCAGGAACTGCCCAACATCCTGAACAAGGCCAACGCCCAGGCGGCCTACACCACCTGGCCGGCCTACCGCGTGTCGCAGGGCGAGGTGCGCACCATGCAGCACCGCCTGAACGACTGCTTCCGCCAGCAGCGCTTCCCGGAGCCGGTGTACGCCTCGGACCTGATCACCGCGGTGACCATGTTCCTGGCCAAGAATGCCGAGGGTGGCACCTATGACGCACCTGCACTGAAGCGCTAAGGAGAAGACATGAACAAGTTCGTACGCATGATCGCGGCCACTGCCGCGCTGGGTTCGCTGGCGCTGCCGGCAGTGGCTACCGATTACGACAAGGCGGCCGTGGCACTGATGAAGGCCGACTTCCGCGACAAGGGAATGGCCACGGTGGAAGGCGCGCTGACGCAGGATGAAGCGCAGCGTGTCTGCAGCACCTACCCGATGGAGCGTCCGGCCAAGGTCGCGGCCAAGCTGGAAGCTGACCAGCTCAAGCAGGTCAAGTACCCGGCTGACGGCAAGTACCTGGGCAGCTGGCAGGAAGGCGAGAAGATCGCCCAGAACGGCCGCGGCATGCAGTCGTCCGACAAGCCCGGCGTGCCGAACGGCGGCAACTGCTACGCCTGCCACCAGATGACGAAAAAGGAAATCTCGTTCGGCAACATCGGCCCGTCGCTGTACCAGTACGGCAAGCTGCGCGGCCAGAGCGAAGAGATCGTGAAATACACCTGGGCCAAGGTGTACAACGCGCAGGCCTACAACGCATGCTCGAACATGCCGCGCTTCGGGCACAAGGGCATCCTCGACGAGAAACAGCTCAAGGACGTGATGGCGCTGCTGCTCGACCCGGAATCGCCTGTCAACAAGGACTAAGCTTCCCCGCCGGGCCTTTCTGGCCCGGCGTGTTTCATTGTAAGGATCCACATGAGTATGAACCGTCGCGACTTCATGCAGGTGCTCGGCATTGCCGCAGCCAGTGGCATGGCCCTCAATTCGAAGGCGGCGTTCGCCGCCGATGCGGCCGATACGCTGTATGCGCTGCCGCGCTTCGGCAACGTCCACTTCCTGCACTTCACCGATTGCCACGCGCAGCTGCGCCCGGTGTACTTCCGCGAGCCGAGCGTGAACCTGGGCTTCGGCGATGCCTACGGTCGCATGCCGCACCTGGTCGGCGAGCACCTGCTGCGCGCGGTCGGCGCACGGCCCGGCACCCGCGAGGCCTACGCTTTCACCTCGCTCGACTTCGAAAAGGCGGCGCGCACCTATGGCAAGGTAGGCGGCTTCGCGCACCTGTCCACGCTGGTCAAGCGCATGCGCGCATCGCGCCCGGACGCGCTGCTGCTCGACGGCGGCGACACCTGGCAGGGATCGGCCACGGCGCTATGGACCAATGGCCAGGACATGGTCGATGCCTGCCTGGCGCTGGGCGTCGATGTCATGACGGCGCACTGGGAAATGACGCTCGGCGCCCAGCGCGTCGAGGAAATCGTCAACAAGGACTTCAAGGGCAAGGTCGATTTCGTCGCCCAGAACATCAAGACCAACGACTTTGGCGACCCGGTGTTTGCGCCGTACACGATGAAGCAGATGAATGGGGTGCAGGTGGCCGTGATCGGCCAGGCGTTCCCGTACACGCCGATCGCCAACCCGCGCCACATGGTCCCTGACTGGAGCTTCGGCATCCAGGAAGAGAACATGCAGAAGACGGTCGACGAGGCGCGCGCCAAGGGCGCCAAAGTGGTCGTCGTACTGTCCCACAACGGCATGGACGTGGACCTGAAGATGGCCTCGCGCGTGCGCGGCATCGACGCCATCCTCGGCGGCCACACCCACGACGGCATGCCGGCTCCGGTGGTGGTCAGCAACGCCGGCGGCAAGACGCTGGTCACCAATGCGGGCAGCAACAGCAAATTCCTCGGCGTGCTCGACTTCGATGTACGCGGCGGCAAAGTGCAGGGCTACCAGTACCGCCTGCTGCCGGTGTTCTCCAACATCCTCCCGGCGGACAAGGACATGGATGCACTGATCACCAAGATCCGTGCGCCCTACGAAGCCAAGCTGGGCGAGCAGCTGGCTGTCACCGAGGGCACGCTGTACCGCCGCGGCAACTTCAACGGCACCTTCGACCAGCTGATCGTCGACGCGCTGATGGACGTCAAGCAGGCCGAGATCGCGTTCTCGCCGGGCTTCCGCTGGGGCACCTCGCTGCTGCCGAACAGCGCGATCACGATGGAACACCTGATGGACCAGACCGCGACCACGTATTCGCACACGACGGTATCGAACCTGAGCGGCGCCATGATCAAGACCATCATGGAAGACGTGGCGGACAACCTGTTCAACCCGGACCCGTACTACCAGCAGGGCGGCGACATGGTGCGCGTGGGCGGCATGACCTACGCGATCGACCCGAAGGCAAAGATGGGCGCGCGCATCCAGGACATGCGCCTGGACGGCAAGCCGATCGACGCCAACAAGCAGTACAAGGTGGCCGGCTGGGCCCCGGTGGCCGAAGGCGCGCAGGGCGAGCCGGTATGGGACGTGGTCGGTGGCTGGCTGCGCACCAACAAGACGGTCAAGGCGCGCAAGCTCAATGCGCCACGCCTGATCGGCGTGAAGGGCAACCCGGGGCTGATGGCCTGACATGGGCGTGCTGTCGAAGGCGCGCCGCGCATGGCTGGCGGCGGCGCTGGCCATGTCGGCTGGATTGGCGATGGCGGCTCCGGCGCAGTTGCCGGAGTTCCGCACGCTGGACGGTGCGGTCGTGTCTCCTGCAAAGCTGCATGGCAAGGTCACCGTGGTCGCGCTGTTCTCCGTGACCTGCCCGTTTTGCATGAACGAAGCGCCCAAGCTGCAACGTCTTCATCATGCCAATCGCAAGGTGCTGAACGTCGTCGCGGTCAGCGTGGACCGCAAGGACGCGCTTGCTGGCGCCCGTGCATGGGTACGCAAGTACGGATTGACCCACACCGTGACGCTGGACCACGCGCGTTTCGAAGCCGTGCTGGGCAAGGCTAAAGGCATTCCCGCGCTCTACGTGTTCGACCGGGCAGGGCGCCTTGTCCGCTCCGAGGTGGGCGAAATGATGGATGAGGACTTCGACGACATCGCACGCTACGCCAGGGGAGAGCAGTGATGAAGCCGC
>DASWYE010000073.1:0-9725 GCA_036405115.1 Telluria sp.
CGAGTGCCGCCTTGGCGCAGGGACGACGGGTGGTGCGGCGCGCGCCGCGCCGGCTGCGGGCTTCGCGGCGACGGAGCCGCCGGGCGCCGTGACCGGCGGCGGCTTCTTCGCCTTCTGCCCTGGCTTGGGGTCCGACTTCAGCTCCACCGACGCCCGCACCTGGCGCAGCTGGTCCGCCAGCGTACCCGCACTCGGGCGCTCCGGGGTCTGCTTCTGGCTGGGGGCTTGCGGCTGGCGGGGCTTGTTACTCTGGTCGGACATTGAATTTTTACATGTGTTTAGGCGCGCACACCGCGCAGCGAATTATAATGCCGCAAATGGAAAACCCTATCGAATTCGTCCAGTGGCTGCGCTCCGTCGCCCCCTATATCCACGCCTTCCGCGGCAAGACCTTTGTCGTCGCCTTCCCCGGTGAGCTGGTTGCTGCCGGCGCCCTGCCGGTGCTGGCGCACGACCTGTCCCTTCTGAACGCGCTCGACATCAATGTCGTGATCGTGCACGGCTCGCGCCCGCAGGTGGCCGAACAGCTCGCGCTGCGAAACGTCGAGGGCCGCTTCCACAACGGCCTGCGCATCACCGACACCGCCGCGATGGAGTGCGCCAAGGAAGCCGCCGGCGAACTGCGCCTCGATATCGAAGCCGCGTTCAGCCAGGGTTTGCCGAACACGCCGATGGCGCATGCCGCCATCCGCATTATCTCCGGTAACTTCGTCACCGCGCGCCCGCTAGGCGTGATCGATGGCGTCGACCACGAACTGACCGGCATGGTCCGCAAGATCGCGGCCGAAACCATCCACGGCATCCTCGCCACCGACAGCCTGGTGCTGCTCTCCCCGCTCGGCTTCTCGCCAACCGGCGAGATCTTCAACCTGACGATGGAAGACGTGGCCGTATCGGCGGCAATCGAGCTGCATGCGGACAAGCTGATCTTCATCACAGAAACGTCGATGATGCAGGACGCCGCCGGGGTCGATATCCGCGAACTGTCCTCCCACCAGGCCGAAGCGGTGATGCAGGCCGGCTTCCTGCCGCCAGAGCAGACCTACTACCTGCAGAACGCCGTCAAGGCCTGCAACTCCGGCGTGGAACGCGCGCACATCGTGCCGTTCGCGATGGACGGCTCCGCGCTGCTCGAACTGTTCACCCACGATGGCGTCGGCACCATGATCTCGCACGAAAACCTGGAGAGCCTGCGCAAGGCCACCGTGGAAGACGTCGGCGGCATCATCAAGCTGATCGAACCGCTGGAGGCGGACGGCACGCTGGTCAAGCGCGGCCGCGAACTGATCGAACGCGAGATCGACAACTTCTCCGTGATCGACCACGACGGCGTGATCTTCGGCTGCGCCGCGCTGTACCCGTTCCCGCAGGAGAAAATGGCCGAGATGGCATGCCTGACTGTGAATCCGGAAGTGCAGGCCCAAGGCGACGGCGAGCGCATCCTGCGCCACATGGAAAACCGCGCACGCGCGGCCGGCCTCACCAAGCTGTTCGTCCTGACCACCCGCACCTCGCACTGGTTCCAGAAGCGCGGCTTCGTGCCCGCGACCGTGGACGCGCTGCCGAAGGACCGCCAGAAGATGTACAACTGGCAGCGCAAGTCGCAGGTGCTGGTCAAGACCTTATAATTTCACTTTTCGCACATCGCTTTAGGAGCACCGAACATGGCACGCACCGTCCACTGCATCAAACTGAACAAGGAAGCCGAAGGACTCGACTTCCCGCCGTACCCGGGTGAACTGGGCAAGAAGATCTACGAATCGGTGTCGAAGGAAGCTTGGGCGGCCTGGCTGAAGCACCAGACCATGCTGGTCAACGAGAACCGTTTGAACCTGGCGGACCAGCGCGCGCGCAAGTACCTGGCCACGCAGATGGAGAAGCACTTCTTCGGTGACGGCGCCGACGCCGCCGCCGGCTACGTACCCCCTGCAGAGTAAGGTCACCGCGTCATCCCCGCGCATGCGGGGATGACGGTGTGGCGGCCCGGCAGCAGCCTAACCAATCTGACTACTTCATCGGGGCGCACTGGCGCATTTCGCAGCGCGCCATGAACACCTGCCCGTTATCGCAGGCCATGCGGTAAACCTCCACCGGCCCCTTGTCGGACACCAGCCCCGCTCCCAGCCCGCCCGTGCACTGGCGCTGCCTCGCCATCTTTTCCACAGTCGCCGACGACACGCCCGACCTGAACGCCACGCGCTCGATCGCCACGCCATCGACCATGAGCAGCGGCTGTCCGTCCGCACCTAACGCTGGCGCCGCGGGCCTGGCTGGCGCCTGCGCTACGGGCGTCTCCTGCCCCGGAATGTACGATGGAAAATTCGAACATGCGGACAACGCCAGCGCACCCGCCAGCACAACAGCCACTCGCTTCATGGTTCCCCCGTTGGATTAGAACGTCAGCGTCTTCACGCCTTCTGCAGTGCCCAGCAGGCACACGTTGGCGCCGCGCTGTGCGAACAGGCCCACGGCCACCACGCCCGGCACCTGGTTGATTTCCGATTCCAGCGCGACCGGGTCGGTGATCGACAGGCCGGCCACGTCGATGATCTCGCCGCCGTTATCGGTGATGAACGCCTCGCTGGTACCCGGCTTGAGGCGCAGCTTCGGCTGCCCGCCCAGCGACGCCAGCTTGCGCATCACCGCGTTGCGCGCCATCGGCAGCACTTCCACCGGCAGCGGGAACGCGCCCAGCACCTCGACCAGCTTGGAGCCGTCGGCGATGCACACGAACTTTGCCGAGACCGAGGCCACGATCTTCTCGCGCGTGAGCGCCGCGCCGCCGCCCTTGATCATCGCGCCAGTGGCGTTGATCTCGTCGGCGCCGTCCACATAGACGGAAATCGAAGGCACGTCGTTCATGTCGAACACCTCGATGCCGTGGCCGCGCAGGCGCGCCGCCGTCGCTTCGGACGAGGCCACCGCGCCCTTGATGCGGTCCTTGATCTTTGCCAGTTCGTCAATAAAGAAGTTGGCCGTCGAGCCGGTGCCCACGCCGATCACTTCGCCATCGACCACGTATGCGATTGCCGCAATGGCGACCGCCTTTTTCAATTCATCTTGATTCATCGTATATGCAAACAGAAATAATCGCGCCATTCTACCACTCGCTCCACCGTAAAAATTAGCCGGTTACCCACATCGATGACAGGAAGATAACGGTAAAGGGGACATGCATGAAAAAGGCGATGAACACCTCCCGCACGGTACTGGTTGTGGACGACAGCCGCGTTTCGCGCCTGGTGGCGCGCAAGTTCATCCTGGGTGCGCATCCGGACTGGATCGTGGAGGAAGCCTCGACCGGCGAGGAAGCGCTGGAGAAGGTGCGCGCCGGCGGCCAGCCCTCGCTCATCATCGTCGACGTCAACATGCCGGGCATGGGCGGCATCGCCGCCGCCGAGCGCCTGCGCACGGCCTGCCCCGGCACGCCGATCTCGCTGCTGACGGCGAACGTGCAGAACGCGACGCGCTGGAGCGCCAGCGACCTCGGGATCGGGTTCATGGAAAAACCGATCACCGAGGAACGAATCAGCAAGGTACTGAGCGTGCTGGCCTGACATGCACGCGCTCAGCGAACTCCAGCAGGACGCGCTGCTGGAGATTTTCAATATCGGCGTGGGACAGGCTGCGGCAGCGTTGTCCGGCATCGTCAACGAGAAGGTGACGATGGCGGTGCCGACGCTCAGCTTCCTCGACCGCGCAGAGGTGCCCGGCCTGCTGGGCATGGGCAAGGACGCGCGCACCTGCGCCATCAGCCAGCACTTCCGGGGCGCCTTCGAGACCTCGGCGGTGCTGCTCTTCCCCGAACATAAGAGCATGGAGCTGGTGCGCCTGATGCTCGGGGAGTCGACGCCGCTGGCAGAGTTGTCGGCGATGGAGCAGGAAGCGCTGAGCGAGATCGGCAACATCCTGCTCAACGCCTGCATCGGCGCGCTGGCCGACATCTTCGACCGTGAGCTGTGCGGCTCCATGCCGCGCTACCTTGCGGGCACCAGCGCAGAGGTGCTGGCCGCGGCCTGCGGCTGCTCCGGTGATACCCGGGTGCTGATGCTGCACATCGACTTCGCGCTGGAGCGCCACCAGGTCGATGGCTACGTCGCCTTCATCCTCGGCATGGGCGCGCTCGCCCAGCTCCGGGCCGAGGTCGACGGCTACCTCCAGCGCATGGGGGTCAGCTGACATGGGGAGCGCACCGGAGCGGCGCACGCTGATGCTGGAAAGCCTGCTCGACGCTGCCAGCCTCGGCATCGTCGCGCTCGACTGCGAGCAGCGCGTGGTCCTCTGGAACCGCTGGATGGCGGAACATGCCAACCTGCCGGCCCAGCATGTTCTCGGCAAACCGTTCTTCAGTGTCTTCGACAAACTGGAGAACGCGCGCCTGGAGGAGGCGGTACGGCAGGCCCTGCGCGGCTTTCCTTCAGTACTGTCGCAGACGCTGCACAAGGCTCCGCTGCCGCTGTTTGCGCGACCCGGCGGACGACGCATCCAGCAGGCGGTGGCGGTCACGCCGGTCGAACTGGAGGGCGCATCGCGCCACTGCCTGATCCAGGTCAGCGACGTCACCGCGGCGGTCACGCGCGAACAGCTGCTGCGCGAACAGGCGCTGGAACTGCGCACGCAAACCTTCTCGGACGGCTTGACAGGGGTGTACAACCGACGCTACTTCGACCAGGCGATCGAAAAGGAAGTGCGGCGCGCCAAACGCTCGTCGATGCCGCTCTCCCTGCTCATGATAGACATCGACTTCTTCAAGTCCTACAACGACCACTACGGGCATCAGCTGGGCGACGACACGCTGCTCAAGGTTGCAGGCACGCTCAGCGACTGCCTGCTGCGCAAGGACGACCTGGTAGCGCGTTACGGCGGGGAGGAGTTCGCGGTGGTGCTGCCGGAGACGGGGAAGGCGCAGGCGCTGCAGATGGCCGAGACGCTGCGGGCGCGCGTCGCGCTGCTGAATGTGCCGCACGCGTACGCGGACGCGAAACCCTACGTCACCGTCAGCATAGGATTGGCAACGCGGCGCGGCGAGGGGACGCTGGAGGCGGCGGCGCTGATACGGGCGGCGGACCGCGCGCTGTACGAAGCCAAGCATGCCGGCCGCGACCGCGTCATCGCCCTCACCTCCGAATAGCAGGCCTGTCACCCCCGCGAACGCGGGGGGCCCCTGCTGAACAAAACGGAGCTGAGTACGTCGCCTCATCGCCAACTCCGAATGGGTCCCCGCGTACGCGGGGATGACGGGGTGAGCGTACTCCACCTCACTTGTTACGTCAGCGGTTGGCGCAGAAGCCAATGTCCTTGTACTGCGCGCCGGCCGCCAGGTCCGGGCTCCAGTCCGGGCCCGACAACGTCAGCATGGAACCGCTCTGCGTGTACTTGCCATTCCAGAGCGAGGCGATCGTGCCTTCCACCGCCATCTCCACCGACCAGTTCGATGCCACGGTGCTGCCGCTGTTGGTCACGGTGACGTTGCCGCAATAGCCGCTGCCCCAGTCGTTGCTGATTACGTAGCTCGCGCCCAGGGCGCCCGGTTCCGGGTCGGCCGGCGCATCAGGCGCCCTGGCCGGACGGTTGGCGCAGATCCCAACCTCGATTGGCGCCCCGCCCGGGAATGCATCCTTGTTCCACGACGCGCCCGACACCGTCAGCGCATCCGCGGTCTGGGTGTAGGTCGCGTTCCACAGCGAGGTGACGGTGTCGAGGAACGGCTGCCTGGTCACCGACCAGTCAAAGGCCGGCATGCCGCCCACATTCGACACCAGCAGCTTGCCGCAGTAGCCCGTGTTCCAGTCGTTCTCGATCACCAGCTCCATCTTCATTTCGGCTGGCGGCGGAGGTGGCGGCTCGGTCGCATCCGGATCCAGGAAAGCCTTCTTCACCGCGTGCATCAGCGGGTTGTCCACGCCGTTGGTGGTGCCGAAGTTGACCAGCCAGATGATGGTGCCGGCCGCGCCCTCGCCTTCGTTCGCCGACTGCGCCCACGCGCCCTTGGCAGCAATGCTGGCCGGGTCTTCGTAGCTCAGGTAGCCCGATGGCTGGTTGCGCGTCGCCGGCGTGTATCCGCCGGGGTAGCTGCGGTAGCTGGTCTGCGTCGCCGCGTCCCACACGTAATTGCCATTGGCCAGGTAGCCGTGCTTGTGCAGCATGGTGTAGTTCCAGGTGACGTCGTTCACCGACCACATGGTCTCGCGGTCGTAGCCATCGGTGACCTGGCCCGGCTGCGAGAACGGCGGCCGGTAGTTCATGCCATAGAAGCCCAGTCCCATGCCGATCTTTTCGCGCGGGATGCCGGCGTCGACGTATTTCTGGATCGTGCTCTTGATGTCCACCGGGCGGTTGCCGGTCGCGCCGGTCAGCGGCGCGAAGGTGGTGCTGTGCCAGCCGGAGCCGAACCAGCCCATGCCGTAGCTCATGAGGTTGAACTGGTCGACCATCGCGCCCACGCGCACCAGGTAAGGCTTGACGGTGTCGGTGTTCAGGTTCAGCACGCCCGCGGGGTAGGTGATGATGATCGGGTTGTCCTGCCAGCGCGGACGTTTGGCCGATTCTGTGCGCAGGTCCGCGATCAGCATCTCAAGCTGGTACTGGTCCTGGGTAGCGCTCTCCGGAATGCCTTCCCAGTCGACGTCGATACCGTCGTAGTCGCGCGCTTCCATGTAGTCGAGCAGGTTCTTGACGAACAGCGGGCGCATCGCGTCGGTGGTCGAGGCGCGGAAGCCGCCGTTGTCGCCTTCACCGCCCAGCATGATGATGGTTTTGGTGCCGACCGCGTGGGCGCGGTCGATCATGTACTGCTCCACGGTGCGGGTGGGCGCGCCCGGGCCGATGTTGGTGTGCGTGTGCGCGGTTTCGCTGCCGAACATGACGTCGCCTGGCGCGCCGCCATTCTGTCCGCCGCCAGGGCCGATACGCGCGAACACGAAGTGCGTCATCGCGGTCATGTCCACGTACTGGGGCGCCTGGTAGTCGCGGTTGTCCCAGAAGTAGCCGCCGTAGTAGCCGGTGACCCACTTGCCGGTGACGGAGTGGCCCGGGAGGGTGCCTGCGCTCGAGGCGAGCGGGAAAGCCGCTGCGAGCGTCAGCAGCGAGAGCGCCGCGAGGCGCCTTATTGTTTTTTGCATGGTGGTCTCGATCGGTTGGACGGACCGGTCAAGGTAACAAAAAACTTGTAATTGTTCGTATCGAAATTGTCCTTGCGACGTATGGAAGTTTTCACGGAGTGGCGTTCCGTGGCACACCCCTGTCATCCCCGCGAAAGCGGGGACGACGAATCAGGCGGCTTGGAGGGCGGCGGCGGCGCGGGCGAGCTCGGTGATGTGGTCCCAGTTGCCGGTGCGGATGGCTTCCTTCGGCGTCAGCCAGGAGCCGCCCACGCAGGCGACGTTTTTGCAGGCCAGGAATTGGGGCGCGGTGTCGATCGAAATACCACCCGTCGGGCAGAAGGTCACGTCCGGCAGCGGCCCGGCGATCGCATTGAGCATGCCAACGCCGCCCGCCGGCACCGCCGGGAACAGCTTGAGCTGGCGGAAGCCATGTTCGCGCGCCACCATCACTTCGGACGGCGTCATCACGCCGGGCAGCAGTGGCAGGCCGCTGTTGCGCGCCGCGTTGATCAGCGATGGCGTCAGCCCCGGCGATACGCCGAACACGGCGCCTGCGTCGCGCGCCGCGGCAAACTCCTCGCCTTGCGTCAGCGTGCCCACGCCAACGATCGCGCCGGGCACCTTGGCCATCGCGCGGATCGCATCGAGCCCGTGCGCGGTGCGCAGCGTCACTTCCAGCACCCGGATGCCGCCGGCGACCAGCGCTTCCGCCAGCGGAACCGCATCCTTTGGATCGTCGATCGCGATGACCGGGATCACGGTCGCCGCGTGCATGATGTCGAGCAGAGTCTGGGAATTGGAATTCATTTGTTGGCCCTGATAAGGAAGTCTTCGTCGGAACCCGGCACCGTTTCGCCTGTATCCACGCCATCGTGCAGCGGCACGGTGGTCGGGATCGGGGACGGCAGCGGGAAGTTGGCGGCGCCCTGCTCGGCCTCGCCCACCGAGGCGCGGAACACGCCGAACAGCTCGCGCCCCATGCCTACGTGTGATTTGGAGATGTCGGCCGTGGCCATCGAGCGCGCGGCCCACACTTCTGCAGGCACCAGTGCCTCCAGCGTGCCGGCCTGCGCATCCAGGCGGATGATGTCGCCATTGCGCACCAGTCCGAGCGGGCCGCCGGCGAGAATCTCGGGAGACACGTGGATCGCCGCCGGCACCTTGCCGGATGCGCCTGACATGCGCCCGTCCGTCACCAGCGCCACGCGCCGGCCCGCATCCTGCAGGTTGGCCAGCGCCGGGGTCAGTGCGTGCAGCTCCGGCATGCCGTTGGCGCGCGGCCCCTGGAAGCGGATCACGGCCACGAAGTCGCGGTCCAGCTGGCCCGCCTTGTAGGCGTGCATGAAGTCTTCCTGCGAGTCGAAGGTCAGCGCCGGTGCTTCCACGATGCGGTGCTCCGGCTTGACGGCGGAAACCTTCATGATGGCGCGTCCCAGGTTGCCGGAAACGAGCACCATGCCGCCGTCCTTGGCGAACGGATTGCTTGCCGGGCGCAGCACCGACTCGTCGCCCGACACGGGTGCGGCCGGACGGAACACCACCTTGCCGCCGTCGATGAACGGTTCGGCAGCGTGCGCGCGCAGGCCGTGGCCCATCACCGTGTACACGTCGTCGTGCAGCAGTCCCGCATCGAGCAGTTCGCGGATCACGAAGCCGGGACCGCCGGCCGCCTGGAAGTGGTTGATGTCGGCGTCGCCGTTCGGGTAGATCCGGGTCAGCAGCGGCACCACCGCCGACAGCTCGTTGAAGTCGTCCCAGTCGATCACGATGCCGGCCGCGCGCGCCATCGCCGGCAGGTGCAGCGTGTGGTTGGTGGAACCGCCGGTGGCCAGCAGCGCCACGATCGCGTTGACGATCGATTTTTCATCCACGATGCGCCCCATCGGCGTGTAGCTGCCGCCCTGGGCGGAGATCTCCACCGCGCGCTGGGCCGCAGCCGCCGTGAGCGCGTCGCGCATTTCGGTGCCCGGCGTGATGAACGCGGCCGATGGCAGGTGCAGGCCCATCACTTCCATCAGCATCTGGTTGCTGTTGGCGGTGCCATAGAAGGTGCAGGTGCCGGCCGCATGGTAGGACTGCGACTCGCACTCGAGCAGCTCTTCGCGCGTGGCCTTGCCCTGCGCGTACAGCTGGCGGATGCGCGCCTTCTCCTTATTGGGGATCCCGGTGGTCATCGGGCCGGCCGGCACGAATACCGCCGGCAGGTGGCCGAAGTGCAGCGCGCCGATCACCAGGCCCGGCACGATCTTGTCGCACACGCCGAGGTACAGGCCGGCATCGAACATATTGTGGGACAGCGCCACGGCGGTCGCCATCGCGATCGTATCGCGCGAGAACAGCGACAGCTCCATGCCCGGCTGGCCTTGCGTTACACCGTCGCACATGGCCGGCACGCCCCCCGCGAACTGGGCCACGCCGCCCACCTGGCGCACGGCCTCGCGGATCACGCGCGGGAAGTATTCGAAAGGCTGGTGCGCCGACAGCATGTCGTTGTAGGCCGAGACGATCGCCACCGACGGGCGCTTCTGCTCGCGCAGCATCAGCTTGTCGTGCGCCGGGAACGCTGCGAACCCGTGCGCCAGGTTGGTGCACGACAGCGCGCCGCGCTGCACGCCCGCGATG
>DASWYE010000074.1:0-10893 GCA_036405115.1 Telluria sp.
CCGCAGTCGGAAAATCAGGTGCCGGGATAATCTCGATCAGTTCATCCACCGAGCATTCCGGGCTGCGCAGCACATGCAGTGCGCCGTTAATGACTTCCGAGATGTTATGCGGCGGAATATTGGTCGCCATGCCAACCGCAATACCGGAAGAGCCGTTGATCAGCAGATTGGGAATACGTGTAGGCAGTACCGACGGCTCCTTTTCCTTGCCGTCGTAGTTGGGTACGAAATCGACTGTTTCCTTTTCGATGTCGGCCAGCAGTTCGCTGGAAATCCTGTCGAGACGGCACTCGGTATATCGCATCGCTGCCGCATTATCGCCATCGACCGAACCGAAATTGCCCTGGCCATCCACCAATGTGTAGCGCAGCGAGAAGTCCTGCGCCATGCGCACCAGCGTGTCGTAAATCGACGCGTCGCCGTGCGGGTGGAACTTACCCATGACCTCACCGACCACACGGGCACACTTCACGTACGGACGGTTGTAGAAGTTGTTCATCTCGTGCATGCCGAACAGCACGCGGCGGTGCACCGGCTTCAAGCCATCGCGCACATCCGGCAGCGCGCGGCCCACGATCACGCTCATCGCGTAATCGAGATAGCTCTTGCGCATCTCTTCTTCGAGGGAAATCGGGATTGTTTCTTTTGCGAATTGATCCATTGGCAGGGCGTGCTCTCAGGCTGTATGTAGTTATACGTGCGGGACAACCGTTCGATTCTAGCATGTCGGAGGGTGGTCTTGCGCAAAACCTTGGCCGCCCGGCCAGCTGCAAATCCCGCAAAAAATGGTCGGTTCGCCAACACCGCCACCCACTGCCGAGTAACGTTGCACAAAAACAACGTGGTCGAAAGATTACGTTTCGATTGATTTTGCTGTGTTCGTGCGCATGATGACAATGTGGCAAAATGTTGACAAGCTAATTGCACGTTTCATAACGGCCCAGCGAGGTTGCGCAGCCCAAAAACTGTGACCTTCCACTAAAAAAGGAACCAATAATATGAACAAGATCTTCGCGCTCGTACTCGTCGCCGCAGCGACGCTGGCGGGTAGCGTGGCGGCCCAGACGCCGACCGCGCCGCCATTCGCGCCCCTGACCACCGACATCATGGCGCCCAAGCCACACAGCGCCTACGTGCAGGATGCGCGTGGCGTCATCGTGCGCAACCCGTTCGGCCTGTGCTGGCGCACCGGCTACTGGACCCCTGCCGATGCGGTGCCAGGCTGCGACCTGCCGATCTGCGTGGAACCGGAAAAGCTCGTGGATGGCAAGTGCGTCGCGCCACCTCCTCCGCCGCCGCCAGCACCGGAACCTGAAGCGGCACCTGAGCCGGAAGCACCAGCAGCACCGGTGCCAACCTCCGAGAAGGTCAGCTACAGCGCCGACGCGTTCTTCGACTTCGACAAGGCCGTGCTCAAGCCGGAAGGCAAGCAGGCGCTGGACGAACTGGCCACCAACATCCAGGGCGTCAACGTCGAGGTGATCATCGCCGAAGGCCATACCGACTCGATCGGCACCGACCAGTACAACGAAAAGCTGGCCATCCGCCGCGCCGAATCGGTCAAGAAATACCTGGTCTCCAAGGGCATCGCAGCGGACCGCGTGTACGTCGAGGGCAAGGGCGAGAAGCAGCCCGTGGCCGACAACAAGACCAGCGCCGGCCGCGCCAAGAACCGCCGCGTCGAAATCGAAGTGGTTGGCACGCGCGAAGTGACCAAATAACCAGCGCCCCGGCGTGTAGTTAAGAAAACCCCGCCCCGGCGGGGTTTTTTCTTGTCCGCGCGCCTTGCACAACAAGTTTTCCGCTATCATCGCTCCCATGAACGCAGACCCGCACGAAATCGAAAAATTCAGCGAACTGGCCCACCACTGGTGGGATCCGACATCGGAGTTTCGCCCGCTGCACGACATCAATCCGCTACGCCTCGAGTGGATCAACGCACGCGCACCCCTGCATGGCAAGGATGTCATCGACATCGGCTGTGGCGGCGGCATCCTGTCCGAATCGATGGCCAGGAAAGGCGCACGCGTGACCGGCATCGACCTGTCCCAAAAAGCGCTGAAGGTGGCCGACCTGCACTCGCTCGAATCGGGCGTCGAAGTGCGCTACAAGCACATCTCGGCCGAGGACATGGCCGCGCTGGAGCCGGGCAAGTACGACGTCGTCACCTGCATGGAGATGCTGGAGCACGTGCCGGACCCGGCCTCGATCGTGCGCGCCGCCTCGATGCTGGTGAAACCGGGCGGCCACGTGTTCTTCTCGACCCTGAACCGCAATCCGAAAGCATGGCTGCTGGCCGTGATCGGCGCCGAATACCTGCTGCGCATGCTGCCCAAAGGGACGCACGACTACGCCAAATTCATCACGCCTGCCGAACTGTCGCAGTTCATCCGCAACGCCGGGCTGCAGGTCGGAGGCTTCAAGGGCCTCGGCTACAACCCGCTCACGCGCATGTATTCGCTGAACGACGACACCGACGTGAACTACATGGTCGCCTGCACGCGCCCGCTCTGAACTTTACTTCCCCGCTTTCCATGACCCGTCCACCATTTCCGGCGCCGCGCGCCATCCTGTTCGACCTGGACGGCACGCTGGCCGACACCGCGCCCGACCTGGCGGCGGCCGTCAACCTGCTGCGCACCGCGCGCGGGCTGGAGCCGACGCCATACGAAATCCTGCGGCCGACCGCATCGGCCGGCGCGCGCGGCATGATCGGCGCCGCCTTCGGCCTCGCGCCGGGGGACGAAGGCTACGAGGAGCTTCGCCTGCAGTGGTTCGACAACTACCAGAACGCGATGGCGGTGCACAGCACCCTGTTCGATGGCATCACGGACCTGCTCAACGGGATCGCCGATAACGGCATGGGATGGGGCATCGTCACCAACAAGCCGGCGCGCTTTACCGACCCGCTGGTCGGCATGATCGGGCTGGGCCACGCGGGTTGCGTGATCTCGGGCGACACCATGCCGCAACCGAAACCGCATCCGGGCCCGCTGCTGGAAGGCGCGCGCCGCCTCGGCATCGCGCCGGAACAATGCTGGTACGTCGGCGACGACCAGCGCGACGTCGAAGCCGGCCGCGCGGCTGGCATGCTGACGATCGCGTGCACCTGGGGCTACTGCGGCTCCGTGGATCCGGCCACCTGGGGCGCCGACGTCCTGCTCGCCACCCCGCAGGCCCTGCTCGACCTGCTGCTCTCCACCACCCGCGAACTCGCCGCCTGAGCTTAAAAGGAAATGTCGCTGCGCGCGAACGCGGCAGTAGATCTCCTGTTTTTCAGCACGCTTACCCCATTGGCTCGATCATGTCGAGCGCTGCACGCATCTCAGCTTCACCCACCTTGAGGTCATATGCTTGCTGGAGGTTCAGCCACGACTGCGCATCTCCGCCAAAATAACGCGCCAGCCGCAGCGCGGTCTCTGCGGTAACGGCGCGGCGCTCCTGGACGATCTCGTCGATACAAGCAGGCGTGACATTAAGCGCGTTTGCCAGTGCCACTACGCTCATATTAAGAGGCACTAGAAATTCCTCCCTGAGCACTTCGCCCGGGTGGATCGGTCGCATTCTGTTGATGGGGCGTTTAGTGATAGTCGACAATTTCAACCTCTCTCGGTCCGTCCGCAGTCCAAACGAAACAGATCCGGAATTGATCGTTGATACGGATACTGTGTTGCCCAGCTCGGTTCCCCCTCAGTGCCTCCAGCCGATTACCGGGAGGACGGCGCAAAAAATTGAGGCTGGTTGCACTATCCAGCATCTGAAGTTTGCGTTCAGCTGCGTGGCGCACGGCTTCGAACCGGGGAACAGGCAACCGATCGAAAAGTCGCTCGGTCTCACGGTTTCGAAATGATTGGATAGGCATCTTATCATTCTTGGATCATTGAGTTGTCCTTGTACTCGTAACGCGAAAGGAGATGATGAGCTAACACATGCTTACGTTTGAAACAGGCTGGTGCCTACCTGTTTCAGCGTTCCATCGTTAATCTACCCATGAAGCGCAACACTCATGGAGAGAAAAATGGAACCGATCAAAACCGTAAGCCGCATCCACCCGCTGATGGCCGCCGCAGCCGTGTCTGTCATCCTGGTCAGCCTCGTGGGCACTGCCGCGATCACCGGCATGATCCCCTCGTCCAAGGCGCTGCCTGCGCCAAGCGCCGTGCCGCCGTCCGCGCTGGTGGCAGGAAGCGCAGCCGCGCCGGCGATGCAGCCGATGGCCGCGTTGCCAGCCCAGCCGCAGTTCCAGCCGGTGGCCGCGCCGCCCGCCGCGATCCAGTACCAACCACCCGGCGCCACGGCGCCCGTGACCTACGTGCCTGCCGTGGCAAAGGCTGAACCGGCGCCAAAGGCGAAGCCGAAGCCAAAGCCAGTCACTAAGGTCGTGTACCGCGACCGCTACGTTCCGGCGCCCGAGCGCTCGTACGCTGCGGCCCCTGCCCCGGCACCGGCTCCGGTGGCGCAGCAGCCGAACTACATGGCGATGGGCCTTGGCGCGGTGGTTGGCGGCCTGGCCGGCAACCAGATCGGCGACGGCAATGGCCGCAAGGCAGCGACGGTCGCTGGCGTGATCGGTGGCGCAATGTTGGGCAATCACATAGCGAATCGCCAGAAGCAGCAGTAATCTGGCGCTTGGAGTACAATGTAGTTTCTGTTTGGGGGCGACCTGGTTTCGACGTGGGTTGCAAAGCAGCGCAGGGCATACCGAGGCCTGGTTACCTCGTAAATACACCCAGAAATCAATAACTGCAAACGATAACTCGTACGCACAAGCAGCCTAACGGCCGCTAGCCCTTCACCACCTCGTCCCTGGGGTGGGCTGGCAACAGCATGAAGGGTCATTTACAGGGAATCGCATTTGGCCGGGTCACTTGGTCAAATGTTAAATCTAAGGTGACTCGCCTTGATGCAGCGTGCACGTCCGCGTCATCCGGGTTAAATCAAATGGCAGTGCTAAGTATGTAGAACTGTCTGTAGAGTGCTTGCGGACGCGGGTTCGATTCCCGCCGCCTCCACCACCAACACGCAAAGCCGCTGACTCGTCAGCGGCTTTGTCATTTGTACCCCGGCGATTCATGACATCGCGTTCCCCACCGTCAATCTGCGGCCTTGGCGATCAAAGCGCGCTGCGGGAAACGCAAGCTGTTCACTGCGCGGGAAGCGTCATGCGCGCCTTCTCGAGCTTGTAGGTCCACGGCAGCCCGGCGTTCTTCCAGCCGTTGACGACGCGCTGGCCTTTCTGGGGGCCGCTGGTGGCGGTGTCGCCCTCGAATCCGTCGATGACGGTGTAGACGTTCGAATACCCGAGCTTGGTCAGCAGGTTGGTGGCGCGGCCGCTGCGGTCGCCGGAGCGGCAGATCAGTATGACCACGTCGTCCTTGCCCAGCCCGGCGACGGCCATCCGGCGCCCGAGTTCGGGAGCGAAATCGCTGTTCAGCTCGATCTTGAAGCGGCCCGCCTTGTCGTCCCACTGCGCAAATTCCGGATGCTCGGCGTAGGGAATGTTGGCGTCGGCAACGGTCGGCATGCCGAGATAGGTCACCTCGTAGCGGGTGCGCACGTCGACGAAATAAGCCTTGGCGCCGAGCTTTTCCTTAAGGGCGTACGCTTCCTTCGAGTCGAGGTAGCGGCCCGCAGTGGTCTGCTTGCTGGCCGGCACGGCTGCGGCCTCGACGGCCTGCGCCGCGGTGTGCATGAGGGCCATGGCGGCAAAGGCCGGGGCGATGAGGATCCAGTTCTTGAAGCGCATATATTCCTTGTCCGGTTGGGTGCGGTGCTCGCATGAGCATGCCGGCAATATCCTAGCATCTGGAACAGCCTGCAGGAAACTACCGCAGATCAATCGCCAGCGGATATTTCCGCATGGTCAGGTACGCGGGCTCGGATAAGAACTCATGTAAATTGAGGCTTCCCCTGCAGAAGGGACGCAGTGCGATGTGCGCGCAGCTCCATGTAATCAGTGAAAGGAATTCGATATGCTAAACCGAGTACTCACCGTGGCAGCGCTTGCCGTTGGCGGCATGATGCTGTCCAAACAAATGAAGAAGAACCGCTCCGCGTCGGGCGCCGGCTCGTCGGTGACCGAATCGATCGATATCCAGGTGCCGGTCAGCACCGCCTACAACCAGTGGACCCAGTTCGAGGAGTTCCCGCGCTTTATGGACAACGTGCATGAGGTGCGCCAGCGCGACGACAAGCACCTGCACTGGCGCGCGGAGGTGGCGGGCAAAGAGAAAGAATGGGATTCCGAGATCACGGAACAGATTCCGGACCAGCGCATCGCCTGGCGCAGCATGAGCGGGCCGCGCAACGCCGGGGTGGCGACCTTCCACAAGATCTCGGAAGACTCCTGCCGCGTGACGCTGCAGATGGATTACGAGCCTGAAGGCATCGCGGAAAAAGCCGGGGACATGCTGGGCGCGATGCGCATGCAGGTGCGCGGTGACCTGAAGCGGTTCAAGGAGTTGCTGGAATCGCGCGGGCATGAGACGGGGGCATGGAGGGGGACGATTACCCACTAGACGCCTGGCCAGCGGTGTCGGCCGATTCAGTTTGCAGAGCCGCTGCGGGTCAGCGGCTTTTTCTTGCGCGCGCTCAGTAGGGGTCCCCGCCTGCGCGGGGATGACGGAGGTTGGCGGAATCGACCAGTTTATGGCGGATTCCGCCAAAGAGCTGGGGACAGTCCCATTTGGGGACAGTCCCCGGGCTACGAGGAGGGGCCGGTGTCGGCAGACTGGGCGTCGACGGCCAGCATGTCGAGGATGGCGTTGTTGAAGGCTGGGATGTCGTCGGGCTTGCGGCTGGTGATGAGGGTGCCGTCGATGACGACTTCTTCGTCGGTCCACTCGGCGCCGGCGTTGACCATGTCGCAGCGCAGGGTCGGCCAGCTGGTCAGGTGCTTCGAGCGGGCGACGCCGGCGTCGATCAGGGGCCAGCCGCCGTGGCAAATGGCGGCGATCGGCTTCTGCTCGTCGGCGAAGGCCTTGATGAAGGCGATCGATTCCTTCGACAGGCGCAGCTGGTCCGGGTTGGCCACGCCGCCCGGCAGCAGCAGCGCGTCGTAGTCCCCCTCCTTCGCCTGCGCGACGTTCAGGTCGACCCGGAACTTGTCTCCGTGGTCGAGGTGGTTGAAGCCCTGGATTTCCTGCCCCGCCTCCTTGGGCGACACCAGCGTGACGATCGCGCCGTGCTGCTCGAGGAATTGGCGCGGCTTGAGGTATTCCACCTGCTCGACGCCGTCCGTCATCAGCACGGCGATGCGCCGCCCCGCCAGGCGCTGGCTCTGATTGTTCGGTTCCATTCCGCTCTCCCTGTGTGGTTTGCTGTTGACCACGATTGTAGGGAGCATCGGCCTGCGGCGGCGTTCCTTACTCCGCGACTACTTGCGCGGGTTGAAGGCGCCCAGCTCCCGCGCCATCGTTTCGTACAGTTCGCGCGCCTTGGGCATGTTCGACGGCGGCAGCACCACTTCCAGCACCAGGTACAGGTTTCCCGGCGTCGCTGCGGGAAGCCCGCGATCCTTCAGGCGCAGCTTGCGCCCGCTCTGCGAGTTCGCCGGCACGTTCACGCGCACGCTGCCGGACGGGGTGTCGACGTCGATATCGCCGCCGATGGCCGCTTCCCACGGCGCCACCGGCACCGTCTGGTAGACGTCCTTGCCCTCGATGCGGTAGCGCTTGTCCTCGGTGAAGTTGATCTCCAGGTACAGGTCGCCCGGGCCGGCACTGCCGGGCTGGCCCTGGCCCGCCAGCCGTAGCTGCTGGCCGGGGCTGACGCCGCGCGGAATCGTCACGGTGAGCTTGCGCTCCTCCATCGTGACGTGCCCGTTCGCGTGCTTCGGTACGCGCAGGGTGATCGTGTGGCTCGCGCCGGTATAGGCTTCGCGCAGGTTGATCGAGATCGACGCGCGTATGTCCTCACCCCGCGCCGGCTGGAATCCGCGCCCGGCGCCACGCGCGCCTCGTCCCCTGCCGATATTCGCGAACAGGTCGGCAAAGAAGTCGTCGCTGCCGCCCTCGCCCGAACCGTAGCCCCAATTGGGCGGCGACCGGAAGCCTTCGCCGTGGCGTGGCGCCTGACCCAGCGCATCGTAGGCGGCGCGCTTTTCCGGATCGCTCAACACGTCGTACGCCTCGTTCAGCTCCTTGGTCTTGAGGTCGGCATCCTTCTCCTTGCTGACGTCAGGATGGAACTTGCGCACGAGTTTGCGATAGGCCTTCTTGATGTCCTCGGGAGTAGCGTTCTTGTCGACGCCAAGCGTCGAGTAATAGTCCTTGTAGTCCACGAGATTCACCCAGATGTTGGATTTTGCAATCCTACCCCACTTTTTTTGTGCACTCTGCGCGGGACGGTGCTAGATTTCCAAATGTAATCAGTTTCCTTTTTCATAAGGAGCTTGCAAATGGATAAATGGATCAGGCGCGGCGTGGAAGTGGTTGCCGTGGTGGTAGTGGTGGCCGCCGCCGCCGCTGTCACCGGCAAGGTGCTGGGCGAGCGCAAGATGGCGCGCAAGGTGGAGGTGGCGGCCCGCGCCGTCCCCCTGTTTACCGATGCGGGCCACATCGAGCAGGGGCGCTACCTGTTCGGCACGCGTGGCTGCGCCGAGTGCCACGGGAACAATGGCGCGGGCAAGGTGGTGCTGCAGGACGGCGACATGCTGGTGGTGGCGCCCAACCTCACCGCGGGGGCGAACAGTGCCACGGCCTCCTACACGGATGTGGACTGGGTGCGCACCTTGCGCCACGGCGTCAAGCCGAACGGGCAGCCGGTGCTCATCATGCCCAGCGAGGACTACAACCGCCTCACGGACGAGGATGTCGGCTCGCTGATCAGCTATGTGCGCCAGCTGCCGGCGGTGGACGGCATGCAGGCGCGGATCGACCTGCCGCTGCCGGTCAAGGCGCTGTACGGATTCGGTGCGATCCAGGACGCGGCCGAAAAGATCGACCATGCCTTGCCGCCTTCGCAGCCGGTGCCGGTGGCGGTGTCGGTGCAGCATGGCGGCTATGTTGCGAACGCCTGCATTGGCTGCCATGGTGAACGCCTGAGTGGCGGAACCATTCCGGGCGCGCCACCCGACTGGCCGGCGGCCGCCAATCTCACCCCGGGCAAGCAAAGCGCGATGAAGCGGTACGAGAACGCGGAAGCGTTCATGGCCATGCTACGCACGCGCAAGCGCCCGGATGGCACGCCGATCAGCCCGGTGATGCCGTTCGAGTCGCTGGCGCGGATGACCGAGACGGACATGCGGGCCTTGCACGCCTACCTGAAAACGCTGCCCGCGCGCGAATTCGGCAACCGCTAGCGTGGGGACGGCTGTCCCCCTTGTATCAGCGCAGCCGGCGGATGGAGGTGATGGCGCGGTCCAGTGAACCAAGGCGGTCATAGCGGCCCGGCCCCAGCACGAGGCACTGACCACCCATGCCCTCGTGCTCGCAGAAGCGCCATTCGCCTTCGCTCACGACGATCGAAGCCGCACGGTCGTTGAATCCGAATTCCAGCAGCGTGTCCACGTCGCGGTTCAACGCAATCGCGGAACCGGTAAAGCCCGCGCCGGTGAACAGCTCCACGGCCGGACGCCCGGATCCCGGCGCGCCAGGGCCGCCGTACGGTGGCTGGTAGCCGCCCTTCCTGCCACCGCGGTCGAAGCGGTCGACGCGGCGCGCCGAGGACACGCGCCCCGCCAGTCCGCGCCCCAGGTCCTGGTGCACGCCCGGACCATAAATGCGGCAGACGCCGCGGAAGCCCGCATCGCTGCACAGCTCCCACGTTCCGCCCTCGACACGGATGCCGTAGGTGCGGTCATTGAAGCCGATGTGCGTAAAATCGCTCAGGTCACGCCGGATGCTTTCGCTGCGCCCGCGCAGGTTCGCCGAGGTGAACACCTGCAGCATGGAGTCCCGATCGTCGCGCCCTGCCCTGCGGCCACGGTTGCCGTCGCGGCCAACCTGGCGCACCGAGGAAATGAGGTCGTTCATGCCGTCCACGCGCCGGTACTGGCCACGCTCGTACACCCTGCAGCCGCCGCGAAAGGCGCTGTCCACGCACACTTCCCACGCGCCCGAATGGACGATGATCGACGAGGTGCGGTCGTTGAAGTCGTAGCGCACCAGGTCCGGCGTGGCCTCGCGCAGGGTCAGCTCGCGGCCGTTGAAGTTGTCGTGCTCGTACAGCGTGATTTCAGCGGCTGCCGCCTGCAGCGCGGGAAGGCACAGCGCGGCCAGCAGGACAGCCTTGAGGGTACGTGGGAACATGATTGGTCCTTTCTTGTCAGTCTGGATCATTCTGCCACTTTGCCGACAAAGGTGAGCTACTGGCTTGTGTAACGTGTAACAAATTCCTACCGACGGGCGATCAGTTCCATTTGCCGCCCGAGCCGCCCACGCTGTAGCGGCCCGCGCCCAACAGGAGCAGCGCGGCGGCCGCGGCAATGAACATCGCCTGCAGCTCGATTGCCCAGCCGCCGGTCTGGTTCAGGCGGCCCAGGTCGCCCATGTGCACCAGCGCGACCGCGACCAGCATATTGCCCAGCACGATCAGCGCAGCGACACGCGTCCACATGCCGATGATGAGCAGCACCGGTGCGAGGACCTCGCCGACGTACACCAGGTAGGCAATGGCGGCAGGCAGGCCGCGCGCGCTGAGCATGCCTTCGATGAAGCCGACGCCGCCCTTCAGCTTGGCGATGCCGTGCAACAGGATCAACCCGCCGAGCGTGACGCGTAATATGAGCTTGCCCAGGTCAGCCTGGCTGCTGCCGGATACGATTGCGGTTTTATTCTTTGCCATCTTCTACCCCTTCGTTAAGTCATCACGTGAATTGGTACACGTCCATCGCCAGCACGCCGTATTCGTGACTGGTATGCAGTTGCGTGGCGCGCGCTCCCTCGCCGGCGG
>DASWYE010000075.1:0-4004 GCA_036405115.1 Telluria sp.
ACCGCACCGTCGCCGATGATGAAGTCGGTACAACGCGAAGACGCAGCCAAGAGCCACCGCGCAGAAGCTGCACAGGCAGCTGCTCCAGCGGCCTAAGTGAACCAGCTCGTCGTTGTTGCGACGATTATCGAGCGCGACATATTGCGCTACACCCCGGCCGGCGTGCCGATCACCGGCGCCACCCTGCAGCACAGTTCGCAGCAGGTGGAAGCAGGGGTGTCCAGGCAGGTCGATTTTGAAATAGCCGCGCTGGCCGCAGGCGAGATTTCAGGTCGGATGAGCAGGGCGGAACTGGGGGCAACCTACCAGTTCACCGGCTTCCTGGCGAAAAAGAACCGCAACAGCAAAAGCCTGGTGTTCCACATCATTGACTTTAATTAGATAGATACAGGAGCCTCGAAATGGCATTCGGTAAAAAGTTCGACAAGAACAAGATGAAAGAGAAGCGCAAACAGCAGAACCCACTGTTCAAGCGCAAGAAGTTCTGCCGCTTCACCGCAGCAAACGTTGAGCAGGTTGACTACAAAGACGTCGACACGCTGAAAGACTTCGTCCAGGAAAACGGCAAGATCATGCCAGCACGCCTGACCGGCACCAAGGCGCACTACCAGCGCCAGGTGGACACCGCGATCAAGCGCGCGCGCTACCTCGCCCTGCTGCCATACACCGACCTGCACAACGCTTAATCGCCTGCGCAGAGAACCTGGAGAAAAATTATGCAAATCATCCTGTTGGAAAAAGTTGTTAACGTCGGCAACCTGGGCGACGTGGTGAAGGTCAAGGACGGCTACGCACGTAACTTCCTGATCCCGCAAAAAATGGCACGCCGCGCTACCGCAGCAGCAGTGGCCGAGTTCGAAACCCGCCGTGCCGACCTGGAAAAGGCAGCCGCTGAAAAGCTGGCAGCATCCCAGGCACAAGGCGAGAAGCTGAACGGCATGACCATCACCATCTCGCAAAAAGCGGGCGTGGATGGTCGCCTGTTCGGTTCCGTGACGAACTTCGACATCGCTGAAGCGCTGACCAAGCAAGGCTTCGCCGTCGAAAAGGCGCAAGTGCGCATGCCGACCGGTCCGCTGAAGACCACCGGCGAGCACCCGGTTGCAGTTGCACTGCACACCGACGTCGTTGTCGACGTGACCATCGCTGTGCAGGGCGAAGCAGCCTAATCGCTGCTCCGCACGAAAGAAAGCCGGGTTCTCCCGGCTTTTTTTTCGTCCCAGCAATATGGGGTCTGAGCCCATTTTGGGTGGGGAAAAATGGGGCCTGACCCCATATTGGTGTGGGGAAACATTGTTGTTGAATTTGCGACTGAATTTCCACCGATTGTCGCAGTTGCGCACGCGTAAGCGGGTATAATGCGCGCCTATGAATGCCCCCGCAGATCCACAACTCGACGCCCTCCGTGTCCCGCCGCACTCCATTGAAGCCGAGCAGTCGGTGATCGGCGGCTTGCTGCGTGATAACGCGGCATTCGACCGCATCGCGGACTTCATGAACCCGGGCGATTTCTATCGCTACGACCACCGCATCATCTTCGAGCAGCTGGTCAAGCTGATCAATGCGTCCAAGCCGGCCGACGTGATCACCGTCTACGAACAGCTGGTCCAGCTGGGCAAGGCGGAAGACTGCGGCGGCCTGCCGTACCTGAACGCGATGGCGCAGAACACGCCGTCCGCCGCCAACATCCGCCGCTATGCCGAGATCGTGCGCGACCGCGGCGTGCTGCGCCGCCTGATCACCGCCGCCGACGAAATCTCCGGCGACGCCTTCAACCCGCAGGGCAAGGACGTCAAGCAGATGCTCGACGCCGCCGAATCGAAGATCTTCGCGATCGCGGAAGAGGGCTCGCGCGGCGCCAAGGGCTGGGTGGCGGTGCAGCCGCTGCTGACCCAGGTGGTCGAACGCATCGACGAGCTGTATTCGCGCGAGAACCAGGGCGAGATCACGGGCGTGCCGACCGGCTTCATCGACCTGGACCGCATGACCTCCGGCCTGCAGCCGGGCGACCTGGTGATCGTGGCCGGCCGTCCGTCGATGGGCAAGACCGCGTTCTCGGTCAACATCGGCGAGAACGTCGCGATCGAAGCGGGCCTGCCGGTGGCCGTGTTCTCGATGGAGATGGGCGGCGCCCAGCTGGCCATGCGTATGCTCGGCTCGGTCGGCCAGCTCGACCAGCACCGCCTGCGTACCGGCAAGCTCAATGACGAGGACTGGCCGCGCCTGACGCACGCCATCCAGAAAATGAACGAAGCGCAGCTCTACATCGACGAGACGCCTGCGCTGAACCCGATCGAGATGCGCGCCCGCGCACGCCGCCTGGCCCGCCAGTGCGGCAAGCTGGGCCTGATCATCGTCGACTACCTCCAGCTGATGCAGGGCAGCCAGCCGGGCGACAACCGCGCCGCCGAGATTTCGGAGATTTCGCGAAGCCTGAAGGGCCTGGCCAAGGAGCTGCACTGCCCGGTCATCGCGCTGTCCCAGCTGAACCGCTCGCTCGAACAGCGACCCAACAAACGTCCCGTCATGTCCGACCTGCGCGAATCCGGCGCTATCGAGCAGGATGCGGACGTCATCATCTTCCTGTATCGCGACGAGGTCTACAACCCGGATTCGCCGGATAAGGGAACTGCTGAAATCATCATCGGCAAGCAGCGTAACGGCCCGATCGGGGCGGTACGACTGACGTGGATGGGGATGTACACCAAGTTCGGCAACTACAGCGGCAGCCTTGGGGTCTACCAGGGCGACTAAGTTCCATGAGCCGCCTTGCCAGGGCGGCCTGCAAGAGTATCAAATTCAAAACACGGAGAATGTTATGTTCGGACGCTTGATGCCCACCGAGGGCAAATTTTTCGACCTGTTCAACCAGCACGCTGAACTGTGCGTCAAAGGTGCCAAGGAAATGGTCGCCCTGATGACCGATTTCGACGACGTCGAGAACCGCACCCACGCCATCGAAGGCATCGAGAAGCAGGCCGACAAGATCACCTACGCCTGCGTCGACCTTCTGCACAAGACCTTCATCACCCCGCTCGACCGCGACGATATCCACAAGCTGATCACCCGCATGGATGACATCCTGGACCTGATGGAAGACGCGGCCCAGACCGTATCGCTGTACGACCTGAAGACCGTCACGCCGGAAGCCAAGCGCCTGGCCGAACTGTCGCTGGGCTGCTGCGAGAAGGTCCAGCAGGCGGTGCACCTGCTGCACAACATGAACAACGCCCAGCAGATCGTCGCCATCTGCGAAGAGATCGACCGCCTGGAATCGGACGCCGACCACGTGATGCGCGCCGCCATGTCCAAGCTGTTCCGTGACGAGCCGGACGTGCGCAACCTGATCAAGATGAAGGCGATCTACGAGATCCTGGAAACCGTCACCGACCGTTGCGAAGACGTGGCCAACATCATCGAAGGCATCATCGTCGAGAACGCGTAAGCGACTGAGCGGGAACAACAATAATGGAAACAATCGAAATCAGCATTTACGTGCTCGGGGGGCTGATCATCCTGGCGCTGCTGTTTGACTTCATGAACGGCTTCCACGACGCGGCCAATGCGATCGCCACCGTGGTCTCGACCGGCGTGCTGAAGCCGCACACCGCCGTGGCAATGGCGGCCGTCTTCAACTTCGCCGCGATCGCGGTGGTTGGCCTCAAGGTGGCCTCGGCCATCGGCAAGGGCATCATCGATGCGCACGTGGTCGACGAATACGTCATCTTCGGCGCGCTGATCGGCGCCATCGCATGGAACGTGATCACCTGGTACTACGGCATCCCGTCGTCCTCCTCGCACGCGCTGGTCGGCGGCCTGGTGGGCGCGGCCGTGGCCAAGGGCGGCACCGAAGTGCTGATCGGCGACGGCCTGCTGCGCGTGGTGCAGTTCATCGTGATCGCACCTCTGCTCGGCTTCGTGCTCGGCGCGCTGATCATGCTGATCGTGTCCTGGCTGTTCGTCAAATCGCATCCGCGCAAGGTGGACGGCTGGTTCCGCCGCTT
>DASWYE010000076.1:0-13456 GCA_036405115.1 Telluria sp.
CACGTCCGGCCATTTCGCCTACGTGCTGGGCGAACGGGTGTTTACCGGCGACGCCCTGCTGATCGAAGGCTGCGGGCGCACCGACTTCCAGCAGGGCGATTCCGACACTCTGTACCGGAGCGTGCGCGAGAAGCTGTTCACCCTGCCGGACGATACGCTGGTGTATCCGGCTCATGATTACCAGGACCGTCGCGTCTCCAGCGTCAAACAGGAAAAGCTGCGCAATCCGCGCCTGGGCGGTACACGTACGCTGGAAGAGTTCAGGGAGATCATGGCCAACCTGAACCTGCCGTACCCCAAGTTCATCGATTACGCGGTCCCCGGCAACAAGCAGTGCGGCGTGTGCCCGTCCGACCTCCCCGAAAACCTCAGCAAGTACTGCCATCAGATGACCGAGAGCCCGCAGGGCTAGCGCAGCGCTATTTTTCGATCAGACCCGAGCGACGGTAGATCACGTGGAACACACCGCCGACGAAGATCGATCCGCCTGTGATATTGCCCAGCAGGACGGGAACCATATTGGCCAGGAATCCGCTCATCAGGATAGGGGCCGGACCGTCTGTATCGGACGTCAGCTGGATCAACATCGCTACCGGAATCAGGTACATGTTGGCGACGCTGTGTTCGAATCCGGCCGCGACGAAAGCGGAGATCGGGAACAGTATCGCGACCGCTTTGTCGGTCACGCTGCGCCCCGCAATCGCCATCCACACGCCGATGCACACCAGCGAATTGCATAGCACCCCACTGAAGAAGGCCGGAACGAATGGCAGCTGTGTCTTCGCAGCAGCAATGCTCAGGTATTGCGCTGCCACCGCGCCCTGATGGGATGCCGGATGATCGGACAGCACCACCAGGCCCGCCAGGCCGACTGCACCGATGAAGTTGCCGACCAGGACGATGCTCCAGCTGCGCAGGAGTTCGCGCGTGCTGATCTTGCGCACGGCCCACGCCATGACCAGCAGGTTGTTGCCAGTGAAGAGTTCCGCCCCGGCCACCACCACCATCAGCAGCCCGAGCGAGAAGACCGCGCCGCCGAGGACCTGGCGAGCCGCGAAACCCAGGGTGGGGTCGGAGCGCACCAGCACATAGTAGAGGGCGCCCAGCCCGATGAAGGCGCCGGCGAGTACGGACAACATCAGCATCGAGCCGAGCGGCAAGCGTGCCTTGGCCACGCCCACGGTTTCTATCCTGGTCGTGATTTCGGCTGGGGAGAATGCGTTGAATCCGAAGATGTCCATTTCGTTCCTCGAGAAGGAAGACGTCGGACCAGCTCGCATTGAGGTTAGCGCATCCGTGGGGGATGCGTGGCGCGTTTGCTCATGCGCATAGGGTGATTTTGCAGACGGGACAGCGTTTTGCCATCCCCGGCGTGCAACTTGTATAATGCGCAGCTTACGGAAGCGTGGCCGAGTGGTTGAAGGCAGCAGTCTTGAAAACTGCCGACGGGGGAACCCGTTCGTGAGTTCGAATCTCACCGCTTCCGCCATTCAATCGTGCGTGCGCCCGCCGCTGCGCCCGGCGATTTCACCGTGTGGTAATCGCGCCCCGATAGAGTGCCTCGGTGATCCGTTCCTGGAACTCAGCTTCTGAAGAGAACTCGCCCGGATGCAGGTCAGGGTTATCGCCGACTCCGCTCGCCACGTAGATCATCCCGTTTTTCGTCTTGGGGTCGAACACGAACAGTGCGTTCAATCCCCACGACCAGCCCAGATGCCCCACGCCAGTGAAACCGCCCCCATTCACAAGGCGGTCACCGCTGGCGCGGCCGTTCTTCACGGTGCTGGTATCGGTGAAGTGCTGGTTGCCCAGTCCCCATGCGTGGTAAAGGCCATGGAAGTTGTCGCTGTTGCCGTTGCCGTTCTTGCCGGCCGTTGACAGCGTCCACTGGCGCGCGAGCATGGTTGATACCGTGCCCGCCTTGAGGATTTGCCTGTCGCCGTAGCGGCCCTCATTCATCAGCATCAGCATGATCGTGGCCAGCTCATTGGCGGAGATGCGCAAGCTTCCCTGCGGTCCGAAGACCGTGCCGTTGGTGCCGACCTTGTAGTTGTCCATGCCTGCCGGGGCGACCGGAGCTTCCACGCCGAAGTCGTCGGCCTGGGCGATCCACGGGCCTTTCGGATCCCACACTTCATCGCCGTCCTTTTCACGTTTGCGATACAGGGTGGCGATATCGTTAATGTTTGCAGGCGCGAAGTCGGCGAGGTAGAAGCCGGCCTTCATTTCCATCGGATCGAAGATCAGCTGGCGCATCAGGCGGTCGAAGCGCTCGCCGCTCGCGCGCTCCATTATGGTGGCGATGATGCCGTAGTTGAAGTTGACGTATTCGAAGTACTGTCCCGGCGGCGCGTTCTTCGTCCATGCCTTGCCCTCGCCATAGTATCGGCCGTCCCGCAGCAACACGTCCTTCAGGTGCACAGCCGGGGCGTACTTAAAGCCGCCATCGTCACGCACCGACGACGTGTGCGTGAGCAGCATACGCAGGGTGACCGGATGGTCCGGGAAGTTCGGATTGCGCAGGCGGTAGCCCAGGTAGTTGCTGACATCGGCATCCAGCGACAATTTTCCTTGCTCGACCATCTTCATCGTGCCAAGCGTGGTCACGAACTTGGAGATCGAGGCGATGCGGTACATGGTGTTGGCGTCCGCTGCCCGAGCGGGGGTGGTAGCCGTGGCGAGACGCTTGCTGCCGAACTGCTTGCTGTACACGATCTCGCCGTGTCGCACAGCCACTACCGCCAGGCTGGGCAGAGGCATAACTGGATCATTCACGATCGCCTGCAATTGCCGGGTCAGTACCGCTGCCTGTGGCTCTGCTAATGGTTGGGCGATTGCGGAAGAGGACGACATTGCTATCAAGAGGATCGCAAGCAGTGGTTTCATGGATGACCAGGCATGTGATTGCAGACCCGCCTCACAGCGACCTTGGGGTGGCACTCCCGCGAATCAGTCGCACGGCCGCCGAAAAAGCGAGGTGCACGATGCGCGAAAACGATGCGATCACGATCGCCACGATGGTCGGCAGCACCGCACCGAATGTGAACGTCATCCCCATCACGAATCCAAGGATGTATTCGGCGCGGTAGGTCGGCACCAGCAGGGACACGGCAAACGCGCCGAGGAAGATATAGCTGATCCCTTCGAACGAGGTGATGAAGGCGAACGACAGCGCCGCTCCATACGCCAGCGATGCGGTGAACGCGATCATGATCGCGGCGGACACGCGGCGGGTGCCTGTATCGTATGGGTTCTGCTTCCTGATCCGGTGCGCGACGCGCCCGGACAGGGACCAGGCGAGTGCGGGAACCAGTAACAGGCCCCACCAGTTCGAGATGGCTGGCAGGTCGGGCCGAGCGAGCAGGTGATGCGCCTGCACTCCGCCACCCATGTACTCGAGGCCCAGGTGCAGAATTTCGAAAGCCAGAGCAACAGTCGTGAAAATGGCGCGTGCGAAGTTCGGGCGGTGGTAATTATTCATTTGTCTTTTTTATTTATGAGGCCGGAATTCGGTGTCGGTCGGGGCGGCTTATCCAGTTCCTACCGGGGTTTCATCAGTGCGAGCATGGCGGTGACCGTGGCCTCGACGCCGGTCGTGACGGCGGGTTCGGAATCGATCTTGAAGAGTGCACTGTGGTGGCTCGGCACGGGCGGGCCGCCCGCAGCCGCTGCATCCAGCACTGCCTTGCTGGTGCCGCCGACGGTAAAGTACACGCTCGGGATATACGGCTTGGCTGTGAAGAAGGGGAAGTCCTCGGCGCCCATGCCGGAGCGCTTGTAGTTGGTATCGAAGATCTGTGCGCCCAGTTTGTCGGTCCACGCCTGCCTCAGGCGGCGGGTGAGCGCAACGTCGTTCAGCGTCGGAGGTGTCATCTCGTCGAGCACCGTGACCTCGGGCAGCTGGTCCTCGGCGACGCCGTGGGCGCGCGCCGTATTGATCGCCACGCGCTTGATCGCATCGAGCAGCATGGTGCGGGTGGCGGGGCTCTCGTTACGCACCGTCAGTTGCAGCTTTGCGCTGTCGGAGATGATGTTGGCCTTGCTGCCGGCGTGGAAGGAGCCGACCGTGATCACGGCAGGTTCGTGCGGTTCGCGTTCGCGGCTGATGATGGTTTGCAGCGCCACCACGATCTGCGAGCCAAGCAGCACCGGATCCTTGCCGCGATGCGGGCTGGCGCCATGCGCGCCCACGCCATGGACCAGGATCTCGACGGTGTCGACGCCGGAGTAGGGCGCCTCGGCCGCCACGATCTTGCCTGCCTCGACGTCGGACGACACGTGGAATGCCAGCGCAAAGTCAGGTTTGCCGAAGCGCTCCCACACCCGGTCCTTCATCATGGCGATAGCGCCGCCTGCCCGTTCCTCGGCGGGTTGGCCGATCAGCATGAGCGTGCCGGACCAGGCCTTGCGGCGCGCAGCCATCTGGCGCGCGGTGCCAACCAGGCTGGTGATGTGGACGTCGTGGCCGCAGGCGTGCATGGTGGGCTGCAGGTTGCCCTCGCGGTCCTTGCCGGTGGCCTTCGAGGCGTTCGGCAGGCCGGATTTCTCCAGTACCGGCAGCCCGTCCATATCGGCCCGCATCATCACCAGCGGGCCGGGGCCATTCTTCATGATCGCAACGACGCCAGTGCCGCCGACGCCTTCCGTGACCTCGAAACCCGCGGCACGCAGTTCCGCAGCCAGGCGCGCTGCGGTCCTGGTTTCCATGAACGACAGTTCGGGATTGCGGTGGAAGTGGTCATACAGCCCGGCCAGATGTCGCTTGAAGTCGCTGGCGACAGCAGTCGACAGGTCGGAATCGGCGGCGTGGGCCGGTTGGAACGGCAGGGTCGCGAGCAAAGCTGCAATCAGGAGTTTCATCGATGTTCCTTTGGTTCGGCCGCAAACCACTATTTCTTATGGAACATTAAATCTAACCCAAGTTGGACCTATTGCATTAAATATCTTGGGCCTGGTTCCGGTGCAATGTGAAAAATCCGGGGTTTTTGTGCCCGGATTGTGACTTCAAGGGCTCACAAGTGTGGAAGTTGGTGAGTATTGGATCGGTGGCCGGAATGGGCTGTCGCGGATGCGACATATTGAACAATTTCCCTATGACAAGATAGTGGCTTGTATATATAATCTGGCCGCTACTTATCACATCCTTCCACTTCACGCCGCACGATTCCCCGAGCCTGACCATGCGCCCCAATGGCATCACTTTTTGCATCGAAAGCCATGCGGTATGGGCGGCGGGATTGGAGTCTGCCGCGAAATGGGAGGCATGGTGCGATTCGCCATTCCCGCTCGAACAATTTCCATATTCAGATCCGTCCGTTTCAGCCATGCCTGCGATGCTGAGGCGGCGCGCTGGAACGCTCGGGAAAATGGCACTGGAAGTGGCGTACGCCTGCCTCGATGGCCGTGCCAACGTGGACACGGTATTTTGTTCGCGCCATGGCGATGTCGCCCGTTCGCTCGCGCTGCTGGAGGACCTGGTGCGTGGCGAACCGCTGTCGCCGACCGGGTTCGGCATGGCCGTCCACAACGCCAACGCAGGCCTGCTGTCGATCGCACGCCAGGACCGCGCGCAGCACATTGCGCTGGCTGGTGCGGCTGCAACGCTGGAGCACGGACTGGTCGAAGCCTGTGGCCTGATTGCGTATGGCGCGCCGCGCGTTCTGGTGGTGATGGCGGACTGCCCGCTGCCAGGGCTGCTGCGTCCGTTCGACGACAGTCCCACGCACCAGTATGCCCTTGGGCTGATGGTGGCGCCAGCATCATCGCCGATGCACATTGAGCTGGCGTGGGAGCCCGACGCCGCAGGCGGCGAAGGCGGCGAAGCCGTACCTGAATTGCATGCCATGCGCTTCCTGGCGGGAGCGTCTGCATCACATGAGCGCGTGGCGGGCGGGACCCGCTGGCGCTGGAGCCGGCATGCTTAATGTGTTGTCCTATTACTGGCGTGTGTTCGCTACCGGCTTGAGCTTCGCTTTGTTCGGCCTGGGCGGGTTGCTCCTGCGGCTGGTGGTGTTCCCTCTGATGCAGGTGCTGGTCGTTGGCCAGGAACGGCGCCGGCTGGCTGCGCGCGCCGTGGTGCGATGGGCCTTCCGGGTGTACATCGAAATGATGCGCGCGCTCGGCGTGCTGACTTATGAGGTGCGCGGCATCGGCAAACTCGATCGCGGCGGACTGCTGATCCTGGCGAACCATCCGACCCTGATCGATACGATTTTCCTGATGGCGTTCGTGCGCCGGGCCGATTGCATCGTCAAGGCGGAGCTGTGGAATAACCCGTTCACGCGCGGTCCCGTGCGCGCGGCCGGCTATGTGGTCAACTCGGCCGGCCCCGAGATCGTCAGCAGTTGCCTGGCCACGCTCGATGCGGGCAACAACCTGATTGTCTTCCCGGAAGGGACGCGCACCGGCAGCGATGGCGTGCTGCGCATGAAGCGCGGCGCCGCCAACATCGCGGTGCGCGGCGCGCGCGACATCACCCCGGTGGTGATCCGCTGCGAGCCGGCCACGCTGGGCAAGGGCGAAAAATGGTGGAAGGTGCCCGGCCGGGCGGTCCGCTTCACACTGGACGTGCAGGATGACCTGCCAGTCCGCGAATTCATCGGTGACGCAGGCGGCGAAGCGCTGGCCGCGCGCCACCTGACGGGATACCTCGAAAACTACTTCACTGGAAGGTGCCAACAAAATGCTTGAACAAGAAATCAAAGAGATGATCATCGAGGTCCTCCAGCTGGAAGACATCACCCCTGACGACATCGACACGGACGCGCCGCTGTTCGTGGATGGCCTCGGCCTCGATTCGATCGACGCGCTGGAACTCGGCGTGGCGCTGCAGAAGCGCTATGCCATCGTGCTGTCTTCGGATTCGGCGGAGACCCGCAAACATTTCGCGTCGGTTCGCGCGCTGGCACAGCTGGTGGCCGCGCACACGGCGCAGGCTTAAGGAGCACAGCATGACTTCACTTCAAGGAATGGACCAGCAGGAGCTGTACGCCTGGGTCGTCGACCTGCTGGTCGAGATGTTCGAGCTCGACGCATCGGCGCTGACGCCGGAATCGAACCTGTACGCCGACCTCGACATCGACAGCATTGACGCGGTCGACCTGGCGGTGCGCCTGAAACAGCAGACTGGCATGCGCATCCAGCCGGAAGTATTCAAGACGATCCGCACCATCGGCGACGTCGTTGGCGCCCTGCAGGCGCTGGCAACGGAGGAGGCCACCTGAGATGGTGTGGACGGTGCTGGCTGTCCTCGTGACGCTCCTGTATCCGCTTGCGCTGTGGCTGGGCCAGTCGTGGGCCGAGCCGCGTTCGCTCGCGCTGCTGCTGGTGGTCGCCGCCGCGCTGCGCCTGCCTGCGGTCAAGCTGAGCGCAGGCGCGCGCTGGAGCGTCGCCGGCGCCTTGCTGCTGGTTGCGTGCGCTATGTGGAGCAATGCCATGCTGCCGCTGAAGCTGTATCCGGTGATGGTCAACGCGGGCTTCCTCGCGGCCTTCGCCTGGAGCCTGTCCACTCCCGTTTCGATGGTCGAACGCTTTGCCCGCCTGCGCGAGCCGGAACTGCCTGCGGAAGGCGTCGCCTATACGCGCCGCGTGACGCAGGCATGGTGCGTATTCTTTGCTGCTAACGGCGCGATCGCCGCGGGTACTGCGCTGCTGGCCAGCGACCGTGCATGGTGGCTGTACAACGGCGTGATCGCCTATGTGCTGATGGGGCTCATGTTTGGCGGAGAGCTGCTGGTGCGCCGGCGGGTACAGGCGGGGATTGCGCGTAATGCCTGACCGTCTCTCCGTACTTGCGCTGGCACTGGCCAGCCGTGATGGCCAGGCCGGCTGGTCCGATGGCCAGCCGATCGCTTTCCGAACCCTGGAACAGCGCATCCGCGCGTGGGCTGGCGTGGCGCAGGCGCAGCCTGGCAGCAGCGTAGCGCTGTTTGCCGAAGACGCACTCGAATTTTCGGCTGCCCTGCTGGGCGCCTGGCAGGCTGGCAAGACTGTCTGGCTCGCGCCCGACATTCTTGGCGCGACCTGCGCCGAGTTGCGCTCGAAGGTCGGCGCCTTCCTTGGCGATTTCCCGTCATCCTGCAACCCGCTTGCACCGGGCTCCGGTTCGGCGTTCCCGTACACGCAGCCGTTTGCCGTACTGGCGCCGGATTTCGAGGCGCTGGTCGTGCTCACGTCCGGCAGCACCGGCGCAGCCCAGGCGGTGCCGAAGAAGCTGTCCCAGCTCGATAGCGAGATCGAGATCCTCGAGCACACTTTCGGCGAGGCCTGCGCAGACGCGCAGGTGGTCGCCACCGTGTCGCACCAGCATATCTATGGGCTCCTGTTCAAGGTATTGTGGCCACTTTGCGCCGGCCGCCGGGTACAGGCGCACAGCGTCGCCTACCCGGAGCAGCTCGCAGCAATGCTGGGCGAGCGTAGCAGCATCCTGGTCAGCAGCCCCGCCCACCTTGGGCGCCTACCGCAACACGTGGACTGGCCGCGCGATTCCATCCGGGCGGTGTTTTCGTCCGGTGGCCCGCTGCCGGAAGAGGCAGTGCCCGTATGCGAGCGCATGCTCGGACACGCGCCGGTGGAAGTCTATGGCAGCTCCGAATCCGGCGGGATCGCGTGGCGCCAGCGCCGCGCCGGTGCGCCTGCACACTGGAACGCCTTCGCGAGTGTCGAATGGCGCACCGGCGAGGACGGTGAGTTAAAAATCCGCTCGCCGCACCTGCGCGACGACGCCTGGTTCGCGATGGCGGACCGTGTGCGCGACGCCGGTGCGGGAGCGTTCGAACTCCTCGGACGCGCCGACCGCATCGTCAAGGTCGAAGGCAAGCGCGTCTCGCTCGATGCGCTGGAAGCCGGTTTGCGCGCATCAAGCCTGGTCATCGATGCGCGCATCGTCCCTGACGACGCGGAGAATGCACGTCTGGCCGCCTTCGTGATCCCGAGCGCATCCGGGCATTCCCTGCTGGCGCGCGAAGGCAAGCTGGCACTGAACCGCCGACTGCGCGCGCTGCTCGGCGAGCTGGCCGAGACGGTCGCGCTGCCGCGCCGCTGGCGCTACCTCGACGCGTTTCCGGTGAACCCGCAGGGCAAGACGCCACGCGCCGTGCTGCTGGCACTGCTCGACCGGCGCGGGGATGCGCCTGCCGCCGCTCCCGTCATCGAAGCCGGATGGACAGAGCTTGCGCGCAGCGAGCAGTCGGTCACGCTCGAACTGCAGGTTCCTGCCGGGCTGCTTTACTTCGACGGGCACTTCCCGCAGGCGCCGATCCTGCCCGGCGTGGTGCAGCTCGACTGGGCAATCGCGCATGGCCGCCGCCTGTTTGCGTTGCCACCGGTGTTCCGCGAAGTATCCGCCCTCAAATTCCAGAATGTGATCGCCCCAGGCGCCACGCTGCAGCTGCAGCTTGACCATGATGCCGCCCGTGGGCAGCTCACGTTCCGCTATTCCTCCCCCGCCGGCCAGCATTCCAGTGGCCGCGTGCTGTTTTCCGCCCCCACCTGAAGGTACTGCCAGCATGCTAGACAAGTCGTTTTCGCCACCGCGCCAGAGTGCGTTCGCTGCCCGCTATGAAGCACAGAAGATCGCGTTCGGTCCTGTGGTGTTCCAGTGCGTGCGTTATGCGTGGAAGCGCGGCATCCTGCAGGCCCTGGCCGACGCGGGCGGCCAGGGCAAGAGCATCACCGAACTTGCGCAAACCGGCGAATGGACCGAGTACGTGCTGAAAGTGGTGCTGGAGTCGTGCCTGTCGGCTGGAGCGGTGCAGCTGCAGGGCGGACGCTATGTGCTGGACAAGGTCGGCTATTGCGTGCTGACCGATAAGATGACCCAGGTGAACATCGATTTCACGCACGACGTCTGCTACCTCGGCCTGCACCAGCTGGACCGCTCGCTGGACGAGGAAAAGCCGGTCGGGCTGACCGCACTGGGCGACTGGCCGACCGTCTACGAAGGCCTGTCGCAGCTGCCCGAGCCGGCCAAGAGCAGCTGGTTCGCGTTCGACCACCTGTACTCTGACGTGTCGTTCCCGCTCATCATGAAGCACGTGTTCGAAGGCGCGCCACGCCGCGTGATGGACATCGGCGCCAATACCGGCAAATTCAGCATGGCCGCGCTGGGCTTCGATCCTGAAGTCGAGTTGCACCTGGTCGACCTGCCGGGCCAGCTCGGCATCGCCCGCACCAACCTGAACCAGCAAGGCCTGCTGCACCGCACGAAGCTGCACCCGGTGAACCTGCTCGACAAGGGCGCGGCCCTCCCAACCGGGATGAACGTCATCTGGATGAGCCAGTTCCTCAGCTGCTTCAGCGAGGAGGCGATCGCCAGCATCTTCGAACGCGTTGCCGCGGCATTGGCCGACGGCGGCCGCGTGCTCGTCATGGACACCTTCTGGGACCGCCAGCAGTACGAGATTGCTTCCTACTGCCTGATCAACACCTCGCCGTACTTCACGGCCCTGGCCAGCGGCAACAGCAAGGTCTACGAGAGCGCCGACTACGTGCGCCTGGCGGAGCGGGCCGGACTGCGCCTGGTCTCGACCACCGACAAAATCGGCTACTGCCACTCGCTGCTGGCGTTCGAGCGGATCGGGGCGGCCGGTGTTTAAACCCTGCTTCATCGTCCCGGTCTACAACCACGAACATGCGGTTGGCGCGGTGCTCGGCGGCCTGCTGCCGCACGGGCTGCAGTGCATCCTGGTGGACGATGGCAGCAGCCAGGCGTGCGCGGCACGCCTGGCCGAACTCGCGGCGGCCCATCCCGGCCAGGTCACGCTGGTGACGCATGAGGTCAACCAGGGCAAGGGCGGGGCGGTCATGACGGGTTTCCGTACCGCGCACGCGATGGGCTTCACCCATGCGCTGCAGGTGGACGCGGATGGGCAGCACGACCTGGACGACGTTGCGCGCTTCCTCGATGCGGCGCGCGCGGCGCCGGAGGCGCTGGTCGCCGGTTATCCCGTCTATGATGAATCGGTGCCGCGCGGCCGCCTGTACGGCCGCTACGCCACCCATATCTGGGTGTGGATCAACACGCTGTCGCTGGAGATCCGCGATTCGATGTGCGGCTTCCGCGTCTATCCGCTGGACAGCGTGATGGCGTTGCTGGGTCGCGCACGCCTCGGCCGGCGCATGAATTTCGATATCGAGATCCTGGTGCGCCTGTACTGGGACGGCGTGCGCTTCGTGCAGCTTCCGACCAAGGTGGGTTATCCGGCCGACGGCGTCTCGCACTTCCGCCTGTGGCTGGACAATGCATTGATCTCGCGCCTGCACGCATCGCTGTTCGCCGGCATGCTGCTGCGCGCGCCGCGCCTGCTGGCGCGCAGGTGGAGCCGCGCATGAGTGCAAGCGGGCGTCATTGGGCTGCCATCAACGAAGTGAGCTTCGTGGCCGGCATGCGCCTGCTGTGCTGGGTGCACCGCGTGCTGGGGCCGTGGCCGTTCCGCATCGCGCTGTATCCGGTGCTGGTGTGGTACGTGCTGACCAATGCGCGCGCGCGCCGCGTCTCGTCGGACTACCTGACGCGCGTTGGCGCCTTTGCGCCGGTGCCGCGCCTCGGCGTACTGCGGCACTTCGCCGCGTTCGCAGAGAGCATCCTCGACAAGATGCTGCTGTGGGGCGGCCACGCTGACCTGCGCAAGGTCAGCATCCATGGCGCGGACGGAGTCGATCGCGTTCTCGAATCCGGCCGGGGCGCGTTGCTGATCTGCTCCCACTTCGGCAACATCGAACTGTGCCGCGTTCTGTCGCGCCAGCGCCCCGATGTCGCAGTCAACATGCTGGTACACACCCGGCACGCGGAGGCATTCAACGCCATGCTGGCGAGCCTGAATCCGGCCATCCGGTTCAACCTGATGCAGGTCACGGAGCTCGATGCGGCAGCGGCTACCGTGCTGGCCGAAAAGGTCGGGCGCGGGGAGCTGGTCGTGATCGCGGGCGATCGCGTGCCGGTGTCAGACGCACCGCGCGTGGCCATGGCCGACTTCCTCGGTTCGCCGGCGCCGTTCCCGGTCGGCCCGTACGTATTGGCGAGCGTGCTGCAATGCCCCGTATTCCTGCTGTTCCCCCTGCAGCGCGACGGCCGCGCGGAGGTGCACTTCGAGCTGTTCTCCGATTCGCTGCGCCTGCCGCGCGGCGGCCGCAACGCGGCACTTGCCGACATGGCGGGCGCCTACGCGGCGCGCCTGCAGCACTACTGCACGCTGGCGCCGCTCCAATGGTTCAATTTTTATGATTTCTGGCACACCCCCAAACTGGGCAAATCCGATGCACCTGGCTGACCTTAAACACACTCGGCGCGAAGTGCGCTTTTCCGGCGAACGCCTGACGATCGAAGACGTGGCCGACATCGCACGCGGTAATGCCGCGGCTACGCTGTCCACGGAGCCTGCCTTCCGCGCGCGGATCGCGCGCGGCGCCGACTTCCTCGACCGCCTGCTGCGCGAGGACGGCACTATCTATGGCGTCACCACCGGCTATGGCGATTCCTGCACCGTGAGCGTGCCGCCGGAACTGGTCGCGGACCTGCCGCACCATCTGTACACCTATCATGGTTGCGGCATGGGCGAGTGCTTCACGCCGGCGCAGACCCGCGCGATCCTGGCCGCGCGCCTGGCGTCGCTGTCGAAAGGCTTTTCCGGGGTCAGCGTGGAGCTGCTGGAAGGGATCGCGCGCCTGCTGGAGAAGGACATTCTGCCGCGCATCCCGTCGGAAGGCTCGGTTGGCGCCAGCGGCGACCTGACCCCGCTGTCCTACCTCGCGGCAGTGCTGTGCGGCGAACGCGAAGTGTGGGGCGACGACGGCCCGGTCAGCGCGGCGAAGGTGCTTGCCAGCGCCGGTATCACGCCGCTGCGCTTGCGCCCGAAAGAGGGCCTGGCGATCATGAACGGCACCGCCGTGATGACCGCGCTGGCCTGCCTGGCCTACGAGCGTGCCGAATACCTGACCCGCCTCAGCACCCGCATCACGGCGATGGCGTCGTACGCGCTGGACGGTAATGCGCACCATTTCGACGAAGTGCTGTTCTCGGCCAAGCCGCATGCCGGCATGCAGCAGGTGGCGGCATGGCTGCGCCACGACCTGCCTGCCGGCCAGGCGGAACGCAACGGCAAGCGCCTGCAGGACCGCTACTCGATCCGCTGCGCGCCGCACGTGATCGGTGTGCTGTCGGACGCCTTGCCGTTTTTCCGCAGCGCGATCGAGAACGAACTGAATAGCGCCAACGACAACCCGCTGATCGATCCGGATGGCGAGCGCGTCATGCACGGCGGGCACTTCTACGGCGGCCACATCGCCTTCGCCATGGACGGCATGAAGAACGCCGTCGCCAACCTGGCAGACCTGATGGACCGCCAGATGGCGCTGCTGGTGGACAGCCGCTTCAACAACGGGCTGCCGGCCAACCTGTCGGGCGCCACCGGTTCGCGCGCGGCCATCAACCACGGCCTGAAGGCGCTGCAGATCAGCG
>DASWYE010000077.1:0-6855 GCA_036405115.1 Telluria sp.
CCAGATCCGCACCCAGGAGATGCACCGCACCGCCGAATCCGGCGTGGCCGCGCACTGGCTGTACAAGACTGGCGAGACCAATATGACCGACCTGCAGCAGCGCACCCACGCGTGGCTGCAGTCGCTGCTCGACATCCAGCAACAGACCGGCGACTCGGCCGAATTCCTCGAGCACGTGAAGGTCGACCTGTTCCCCGATTCGGTGTACGTGTTCACGCCGAAGTCGAAGATCATTGCGCTGCCGCGCGGCGCCACCGCGCTCGACTTCGCGTACTCGATCCACACCGGCATCGGCGACCACGCCGTGTCGATCCGGATCAACCACGAGGAAGCGCAGCTGCACACCGAGCTGCACAACGGCGACATCGTCGAGATCGAAACCGATCCGGAATCGCGCCCTACCCCGGCGTGGCTGTCGTTCGTCCGCACCGGCAAGGCCCGCTCCGCGATCCGCCACCACCTGCGCGCGACCGACCCCGGCGAATCGGTGCAGCTGGGCCACGACCTGCTGGCGCAAGCCCTGAGCACACTGGGCATCGACCCGATCCTGCCGGATGCACTGGTCGAAAAGCTGCTGGGCGAATCGTCCGCCAAATCGATGGAAGAGGTGTACTCGGACATCGGCATCGGCAAGCGCATGGCGCCGCTGGTGGCACGCCACATCTTCGGCCTGATCGACGCCAACGCGGTGCTGCCCAAGATGCCGGGCGCGCCCGAACTCGACCCGGTCACCATCTACGGGCCGGAAGGCGTGGCGGTGCAGCTCGCGCAGTGCTGCCTGCCGATCCCGGGCGACCATATCAACGGCCAGTTGCGGCGCGACCAGGGACTGGTGGTGCACACGCTGGACTGCGCCGTGGCCAAGCGCCTGCGCGGCAAGGAGCCGGACCGCTGGATTCCCGTGCAGTGGGGTGAAGAGATCAACCGCCGTTTCGATTGCCGCATCCGCCTGCTGATCCAGAACGAAAAAGGCATCCTCGCGCGCGTGGCGGCCGAAATCGGCGAATCCGACGCCAACATCACCTATGTGGGCATGGACGATGACAAGGAACACGAAATGACGCAGCTGCGCTTCACCATCCAGATCAAGGACCGTGTGCACCTGGCGCAGCTGATCCGCAACCTGCGTGGCGTCGAAGGCGTGCAGCGCGTCGAGCGCGAACGCGCCTGAGTTACCACCGTCATCCCGCGAACGGCCCCCCCTTGGTGAGTTTGAACGTCTGGCCGAGTGTGTCGTTAGGGCACACTCAGCATGGGTCCCCGCGTCCGCGGGGATGACGTTGGCTATTCGGCGGGTGCGGGATAGGTGACTTCGAGGATCTCGAGGTCGTCGGGGCCGAGCGGCGTCTGCAGTGTCACGACATCGCCTTCCCTCGCTTTGGTCAGCGCGCGCGCCACCGGCGAAACCCAGCTGATCCTGCCCTTGAGCGGATCCAGCTCGTCGATCCCGACGATCGTCACAACCTGCTCCTCGCCGGCTGAATTCTCGTACCTGACGGTCGCGCCAAAGAACACCTGGTCATTGCCGTGATGCGCGCTAGGATCGACCACGTGCGCCAGGTCCAGCCGCCTGGTCAGGAAGCGGATACGGCGGTCGATCTCGCGCAGCCGGCGCTTGCCATAGATGTAGTCGCCATTCTCGGAGCGGTCGCCGTTGGACGCGGCCCAGTGCACAATCTTCACCACCTCGGGACGGTCCACGTCGATCAGATGCAGCAGCTCGTCCTTGATGCGCTGGTAGCCGGCCGGCGTGATGTAGTTCTTCGAGCCGGGCGGGATCGCCTGCTGGAGCGCGACTGACTCGTCGTCATCGTCGTTGTCCGATTCTTTCACAAATGCCTTGTTCATCCGTCCATTGTAATCGCATCCCCGTCATCCCCGCGTACGCGGGGACCCATGCTGAGTATGCAGGGGACGGCCAACGCAGCCGGTCGGCGAACTCACTATGGGTCGCCGCATTCGCGGGATGACGAGTGCGGGCGGTGTAGAATTGCCGGATGCACAAGGACGACGAATTCGAACCGCACCTGGCCGCCGCCATGCAGGCGGCATCCTCCGAGATCTACCTGTTCGATGCGGCGACGCTGAGGTTCGTCGACGTCAACCAGACCGCGCGCGCCAATCTGCAGTACGACTTTACCCGCCTGCAGGAGATGACGCCGCTGGACATCGCGCCAGGCCTGCTGCCGGAACGCCTGGAAAACGTGCTGTCCAGGCTGGGCGAGGAGATCGGCGCGCAGGTCTGCCTGCGCACCCGGCACCGCCGGGCCGACGGCAGCTCCTACCCCGTCACCCTGCACTTCATGCGCGTCCAGCGCGACGGCAAGCAGATGATCGTGGCGCTGGGCGACGACCGCAGCGCCGAGGAAACCGCCGCCGAAGCCAACTACCAGTACCAGCTGCGCTTCAACACCCTGGCCAGCAACATGCCGGGCCTGGTCTACCAGTACGTCGCCCATCCCGACGGCAGCTGCAACTTCCCCTACCTGAGCGAAGGCTGCCAGAACCTGCTCGGGCTGACCGTGGCGCAGCTCCAGCAGCAGCCCGGCCTGTTCCTCAACCTGATCCTGCCCGAGGATCGCGCCTCCTACAGCGCCACCCTGAGGGCCTCGACCCGCAACCTGACCCCGCTGAACTGGGAAGGCCGCATCTGGATCGAGGAATTCAACGACATCAAATGGATCAACGTGCGCGCCACGCCGCATGCGCTGATCGAGCCGCGCGGCACGGTGGAGTGGGATGGCATCATGACCAACATCACCGCCAGCCGCCGCATGCAGGAAGAGAAGGATGCGGCCCACGCCCGCCTGGCCGAACTGACCGCCCACATCGAGCAGGCCAAGGAACAGGAGCGCACCCGCATCGCACGCGAGATCCACGATGACCTGGGCGGCAACCTCACCGCCATCAAAATGGCGCTCACCATGCTGGCGCGGCGCCTGCCGGACGACGACGCGCTGACGCAGAAAGCGGATTACGTCGATTCGCTGGTCGACCGCACCATCGACGCCATCCACCGCATCTCGCTCGACCTGCGCCCTTCGATGCTCGATTTCGGCATCGTCGCCGCGCTGGAATGGCAATGCGCCGAATTCGAGAAGCAGAATGGCATCGCCTGCGTGTTCGCGAGCAGCGACAAGGAGATCGAGCTGTCCGCCGACCATGCCACCGCGCTGTTCCGACTGTTCCAGGAGGCGCTGACGAACATTGCCAAGCATGCAAAAGCCAGCCAGGTGACGGTCCGCCTGGAGTCCGCAGGGTCGCAACTGGCCCTCACGGTGCAGGACAACGGGGTCGGCATCGCCGCCCGGGACCGCGAAAAGCCCGGCTCGTTCGGCCTGCTCGGCATGGCCGAGCGTGCCCAGGCGCTGGGCGGGACCCTCGATGTGTCGCGTGGAGCCGACGCTGGCACCGTGGTGGCGATAAACATTCCGCTATTGGGCCAAGACAGCAGATAATATCGCCTGTTCCCTGCACTGCCTCCGCATCCATGACCGAAAAAGCCACCATCCGGGTTTTCATCGCCGACGACCACGCCATCGTGCGCGAGGGCCTGAAGCAGATCCTGGCCGAATCGCCCGACATGATCGTGGCCGGCGAGGCCGAAAACGGCTCGGAGGCAGTCAAGACCTTCCGCAAGGCCAAGTGCAAGGTGATCCTGCTGGACATCTCGCTGCCGGACAAAAGCGGCATCGAAGTGCTCAAGCAGATCAAGAAGGAAAGCCCGGACGTGGCGGTGCTGATGCTGTCCATGCACCGCGAGGACCAGTATGCGATCCGCTCGCTCAAGGCTGGCGCGGCCGGCTACATGAACAAGCAAAGCGCGCCAAAGGAGCTGGTCACCGCGATCCGCCAGGTGGCCGCGGGCCAGAAGTACGTGAGCGCCGCGCTGGCGCAGGAGCTGGCATCGCAGCTGGGCGAGGAGCGCAAGGAGGCGGCCCCGCACGAAACCTTGTCAGACCGCGAGTTCCAGACCCTGACCATGATCGCCTCCGGCAAGACTGTCACCACGATCGCGCAGGAGCTGTCGCTGTCGGTCAAGACCATCAGCGAATACCGTTCGCGCCTGCTGGTCAAGATGAAGCTCAAGAACAGCGCCGAGCTGACCCACTACGCCATCAAGAACCAGCTGATCGACTAGAGGCCGTGCGTCATACCGGCCGATGGGGCTGACTCTGTATAGGTAGCCGCGTCCGCGGGTATGACGGACTCGCGGCCAACGGCCTTGATAAGCACACAAACACCCCGCTATTCCTGCGATTGACAGGACGGCAACCGGCGTAATATTTACAAGATATTATTGATCCGTCGTCCAAGGCATCACCGCAACATGTCCAGCAGCCCCGCCAACCCCGTCGACATCGCCCGCGAGGCGTTCCGCCAGCTTGCCACCCGCCGCGTCGCCCCCACGCCGGACGCCTACCGCGAAGCCTATGACGCCATCGCGGGCACCCCGCCAGCCCGCACGGAAGGCGCGGAAACCGTGTTGGCGGCGTTTGCCAGTTACGCATCCAATGTCCAGGGCGATATGTCCACTTCCGGCCGCCGTCTCGCCCAGCTGCTGCGCGAACGCGACTGGGACGGCTGCTCGCGTACGCTGGTGCAGATCGCCGACCGGGCCGGCCGCCGCCCGCAAATCGCGCTGGACACCCCGCTGGCCGACGATGACAGCGCGCGCCAGCTGCGCGAACTGCTGCAACGCACCCTCACCTTTGCGGTTGCCTCGCTGCTGGCCGGCTCGCCGCGCCTGTCCGAGGAAGCCGAAGCGCTGGGCGCTGCCGTGCGCCAGGCCAGCACCCAGCAGGCGCTGGCCGACGTCGCCGCACGTCTCAAGCAGCTGTGCTACCAGATCGAGATCCGCAGCGGCGACATCGCCGAGACCCAGGAGCTGCTGCTACGCCTGTTCCGCCTCCTGCTTGGCAACGTGGGCGAGCTGCTGGAAGACGGCAGCTGGATGCGCGGCCAGGTCGAATCGGTGCAGGAGCTGATCTCCGGCCCGCTCGACCAGCGCGCGCTGGAAGACGCGACCCGCAACCTCAAGGAAGTCATCTTCAAGCAGGGGCAACTGCGCAACAGCATTGGCGACGTCAAGGCCACGGTCAAGAACATGATGAAGACCTTCATCGACCGCCTCGGCAGCGTCGCCACCAGCACCGACGACTTCCAGCAGAAGATCGGCGGCTTCACGGAGCGCATCAGCCGCGCCACCGACATCGTGGAACTGAACCGCGTGCTGGACGAGGTGCTGGTGGAGACGCGCCTGCTGCAAAGCGAGGCGCTGGCCTCGCGCGACAACATGATCGCAGCGCAGCAGGAGGCGGAAGACGCGGAACGCAAGATCGCCGAGCTGGAAGGCAAGCTGCGCGAGATGAGCGAGCTGGCGCGCGAAGACCAGCTGACAGGAAGCCTGAACCGGCGCGGCCTGGACGACATCTTCACGCGCGAAGCGGCGCGTGCCGACCGCCGCGACACTCCGATGTGCATCGCCCTGCTCGACCTCGACGACTTCAAGCGCCTGAATGACACCCATGGCCACATGGCCGGCGACGCCGCCTTGCGTCACCTGGTCCGCGTGGTCAAGTCCACGCTGCGCTCGATCGACGCGATCGCCCGCTTCGGCGGCGAGGAATTCCTGATCGTGATGCCGGAGACGACCGCCGAAGACGCGGCCGCCGCCATGGTGCGCCTGCAGCGCGAGCTGACCAAACACTTCTTCCTGCACGAGAACGAGAAGATGCTGATCACCTTCTCCGCCGGCGTGGCGCTGCGCCATCCGGACGAGGATCAGGAAGCCGTGGTCCGGCGTGCCGACCAGGCCATGTACCAGGCCAAGCACGAGGGCAAGAACCGCGTGGTCATCGCCCGGTAATCACGGCCGCGGCCGGGCCGTCAGGGCCTCCGGTATGCGCGCCGCGCTTTCACCTGCCTGAAGCTGCCGGTACTGAGCTTGCGCCAGATGATGCCGGCCAGCGCCATCAAGACCATTTTTCGCATGTTTCCTCCGTGGTTTGGGGATGTAAGCCGAAGTCATCATATGACAGGCGACGGCTTGTGCCAGTAGGCACACATCCGCACTACCGGTCGGACCTCTCCGACGCGTTTGTAATTGTCGAAATGGTCAAACACGGCGGTCGGTTCCCTGTTTGACCGCGCGATCCCCCTTAAAAAAATAGTTTTTTTTGCTCTAAAGATCGGCGCACGTGCGCCGACTAAGCGGGTTGCATGTCGGGAATTTTAGTGTTCTCGAAAGAAATATTCTCCAAAGGTTTCGCTCAAGGCGGACGTTACAGCCAGTAACAGCGGTCTAGGTGCCCCGAAAGGCTAGGGGCAGACCAACGTGAACAGGGCAAGTCGCCCACCTTGAAATAAAAATGGAGAAATACCATGTCCGTAATTAACACCAACATTTCCTCGCTGAACGCCCAACGTAACCTGTCGGGCTCCCAGTCCACGCTGGCTACCTCGCTGCAGCGCCTGTCCACCGGCCTGCGCATCAACAGCGCCAAGGACGACGCAGCAGGTATGGCAATTTCGGAACGCATGACCTCGCAGATCCGCGGTAACGACCAGGCAGCACGTAACGCGAACGACGGTATCTCGCTGGCCCAGACCGCTGAAGGCGACCTGGCCCAGATCGGTACCAACCTGCAGCGTATCCGTGAACTGGCCGTGCAGGCATCGAACGCATCGAACAGCGCATCGGACCGCGCTGCACTGAACCAGGAAGCGTCGGCACTGATCTCCGAGATCGACCGTGTCGCCAACAACTCCTCGTTCAACGGCAACAAGCTGCTGGATGGTTCGTTCACTTCGCAGTCGTTCCAGGTTGGTGCGAACAACACCAGCAACGACCGC
>DASWYE010000078.1:0-4933 GCA_036405115.1 Telluria sp.
GTAGCGATAAAAAAAACCGGCCGCGAAGGCCGGTTTTTTTGCGAAGCGGATGCTCAGACTTTGCCGAAGACCAGCGTGCCGTTCGTTCCGCCGAAGCCGAACGAATTCTTCACCGCGACATCGATCTTCATTTCGCGCGCCGTGTTGGCGCAGAAGTCCAGGTCGCAGTTCTCGTCCTGGTTGAAGATGTTGATCGTCGGTGGCGAAATCTGGTTGTGCACGGCGAGTACCGTGAACACCGATTCCAGGCCGCCGGCGCCACCCAGCAGGTGGCCGGTCATCGACTTGGTCGAGTTGACCACCAGCTTTTTGGCGTGGTCGCCAAAGGTCTTCTTGATGCCCTGCACTTCAGCCACGTCGCCCAGCGGCGTCGAGGTGCCGTGCGCATTGATGTAGTCGACTTCGGCCGGATTGACGCCCGCGATCTTCATCGCCGACACCATGCAACGGCTCGCGCCGCTGCCATCTTCGACTGGCGAAGTCATGTGGTACGCATCGCCGCTCATGCCGAAGCCCAGGACTTCGGCGTAGATCTTGGCACCGCGCGCTTTCGCGTGCTCGTACTCCTCGAGGATCATGACGCCTGCGCCCTCGCCCAGCACGAAGCCGTCGCGGTCGCGGTCCCACGGACGCGATGCGGTCGCGGGATCGTCGTTGCGCGAGGACAGTGCGCGTGCCGAGGCGAAGCCGCCCAGGCCCAGCGGCGAAATGGTCGCTTCGGCGCCGCCGGCCACCATCACGTCCGCATCGCCGTACTCGATCAGGCGCGCTGCCGCACCGATGCAATGCAGGCCGGTGGTGCAGGCAGTGACGATCGCCAGGTTCGGACCGCGCATGCCGTACTTGATCGACAGGTTACCGGAGATCATGTTGATGATCGATGCCGGCACGAAGAAAGGCGAAATGCGGCGCGGGCCGCGCTTGTCGTAGTCTTCCTTGGTGTCTTCGATCAGCGGCAGGCCGCCGATGCCCGAACCGACGATCACGCCGATACGGTCGGCGTTCGCCTCGGTGACTTCCAGGCCGGAATCCTGTACTGCCTGGATCCCTGCTGCCATGCCGAAATGGATAAAGGTATCCATATGGCGGGCATCCTTGCCCGGAATGTAGTCCTCGATGTTGAAGCCCTTGACCTCGCCCGCGAAACGGGTCGAGAAAGCGGATGCGTCAAACTTCGTGATGTTGGCAATGCCAGACGTGCCCGCCAGCGCCGCGCTCCACATGTCGGCAATGTTGTTGCCGATTGGCGAAACGCAGCCCAGGCCGGTAACGACGACACGGCGTTTGCTGGAACGGCTCAAGCGATTCTCCCGCTGGCCTTAGGCCTTGACGTGCGCGGTCGCGTAGTCGATCGCCTGCTTCACGGTGGTGATCTTTTCCGCCTGCTCGTCAGGGATTTCCATTTCGAATTCGTCTTCCAGTGCCATCACCAGTTCAACGGTATCCAGCGAATCTGCGCCGAGGTCGTCAACGAACGAGGATTCGATCTTGATGTCTGCTTCTGCAACGCCCAGTTGCTCAGCGACGATTTTTTTAACGCGTTGTTCGATATCCGACATGTTAGGGCTCCATTATGTGTGTTACGGAAAGTGCGCGCATTTTAGCAGGTTTGCGCGGAATAAAACTAATTTCGGCATTAGCGGCTAAGTGCGCCGAAAGCAATACTAATTTTCGACAACGTACTCTAATCGGTGCTAATTCACCGTTAGTTCATGTACATTCCGCCATTCACGTGCAGGGTGGTGCCCGTGATATAGCCTGCATTCGGGCTGGCCAGGAATGCCACCGCGTGGGCGATGTCGTCCGGACTGCCCAGGCGCGCCAGCGGGATCTGCGTGAGCAGGCCGGCGTGCTGTTCTTCGGACAGGACCTTGGTCATGTCGGTGTCGATGAAGCCGGGCGCGACGCAATTCACGGTGATGTTGCGGCTGCCGATCTCGCGCGCCAGCGCGCGGCTCATGCCTTCAACGCCTGCCTTCGATGCAGCGTAGTTCATCTGGCCCGGATTGCCGGACGAGCCGACCACCGAGGTGATATTAATGATACGCCCTTGTTTGGCTTTCATCATGCCGCGCAGGACGAGGCGGGACAGGCGGCCCACCGCGGTGAGGTTGGTCGAGATCACGCTGTCCCACTCCTCATCCTTCATGCGCATCGCCAGGTTGTCCTGGGTGATGCCGGCGTTGTTGACCAGGATGGAGAGCGAACCGTAGGTCTTCTGCACGTCCGCGATCACCGCTTCGCACAGCGCCGGGTCGGTCACGTTCAGTACCACGCCCTTGCCGGCGTCGCCGAGGTATTCGGAGATGGCGGCGGCGCCAGCTTCGCTGGTCGCGGTGCCGACTACCTTGGCGCCCTGGCGAGCCAGTTCGAGGGCAATCGCCTTGCCGATGCCGCGCGATGCGCCGGTCACGAGCGCAACTTGATTGGTCAGGTTCATTCTGGTCCTTGTCTTTATTGGTTAAAGGTTGCGAGCACGCGCTCGAGCGATGCCTGGTCCACCAGCGCTTCGCCGGCCAGGTTGGCGTCGATGCGCTTGGCCATGCCGATCAGTACCTTGCTCGGTGCGCACTCGATCACCTGGGTGACGCCCTCAGCTGCCATCTTCTGCACCGTCTCGACCCAGCGTACCGAGCCGGCGGCCTGGCGCACCAGCGCGTCCTTGATCTGCGCAGGGTCGTTGTAGATGGCGACATCGACGTTGTTGACCAGCGCGATCTGCGGCGCGGCGAATTCGATCTTGTCCATGTACTCGCGCAGGCGGTCCGATGCCGGCTTGAGCAGCGAGGAGTGGAATGGCGCCGACACCGCCAGTTTCATGGCGCGCTTGGCGCCCTTGGCCTTGGCGATTTCGCAGGCGCGGTCGATCGCGGCGGTGTGGCCGGCGATGACGGTCTGGGTCGGCTCGTTGAAGTTGACCGGCTCGATCACGGAGCCCGGCAGTTCAGCCGCGGTCTCGGCGCACACGGCGCGGACTTCGTCGGCGGAGATGCCCAGCACGACGGCCATGCCGCCCTGCCCCACGGGCACCGCTTCCTGCATCGCCTGCGCGCGGAAGCGCACCAGCGGCACCGCGTCCTTGAACGGGATCACGCCGGCTGCGACCAGCGCGGAGTATTCGCCGAGCGAGTGGCCGGCGACCAGGTCGGGCTGTTTGCCGCCCGCCGCGATCCAGGCGCGGTACACGGCGACGGCTGCGGTCAGCATCACCGGCTGGGTATTGGTGGTCAGGTCGAGGTCTTCCTTCGGGCCTTCGGCGATCAGTTTGCCGAGGTCGAAGCCGATGGCGTCCGATGCTTCGGCCACGGTCTGTTCGACTACCGGGTTGCCGGCGAAGCCGTTCAGCATGCCGATGGCTTGCGAGCCCTGGCCCGGGAATACAAATGCGAATTTGCTCATGTTCGTCTTCTTTCTCTTGTTACCGCCACCTCGTCATCCCCGCGAACGCGGGGACCCATGCTGAGGCGCCGAAGTTGAAGTAGTGGGTCCCCGCGAAGGGGGCCGCCATCGGCCGGGGATGACGGCGCGCGCGCGAGCGAAGCGTCGCGCGCTGCCCCCACCCTTATTACATCCGTGCCAAGTCCTGGCGAGCAGGCATGTTCATTCCTACATCCTCGCCAGGACGGCGCCCCAGGTGAAGCCGCCGCCGACGCCTTCCATCATGACGTTCTGGCCCGGCTTGATGCGGCCGTCGCGCACCGCGGCGTCGAGCGCCAGCGGGATCGATGCCGCCGAGGTGTTGCCGTGCTGGTCGACCGTCACCACCATCTTCTCGGGCGGCAGCCCGAGCTTCCTGGCCGTGCTGTTCATGATGCGGATGTTGGCCTGGTGCGGCACCAGCCAGTCGATTTCGGACTTGTCCATGCGCGCCGCGTCGAGCGCTTCCATCGCGACCTGTTCCAGTACCGACACGGCCAGCTTGAACACCGCCGGTCCGTCCATGTACAGGAAGCCGCTGCCCGCCACCGCGCCGCCGGCCAGGTTGCCCGGGATCGACAGGATGTCGGAGTGACGGCCATCCGCGTGCAGCTTGGTGGCCAGGATGCCCGGCTCTTCGGAGGCGGTCAGCACGATCGCGCCGGCGCCGTCGCCGAACAGCACGCAGGTGGTGCGGTCTTCGAAATTCAGGATACGGGAGAACACTTCGGCGCCGATCACCAGCACGTTGCGGTGCGCGCCCGACTTGATAAAGGCGTCGGCCACCGACACCGCGTACACGAAGCCGCTGCAGACGGCCTGCACGTCGAAGGCCGCGCTGTTGTTGTGCATGCCGAGCTTGCGCTGCACGATGCAGGCGGTGCTCGGGAAGCTGCCGTGGAAGTCCGGGGTGGAGCTGGCCACGATGACCAGGTCGATCTCTTCGGCCGTGCGGCCGGCCATTTCGAGCGCCTTCTTCGCCGCTTCGACTGCGAGGTCGGACGAGTGCTGGTCCACCGCCGCGTAGTGGCGCGCGCTGATGCCGCTGCGCGAGACGATCCATTCGTCGGAAGTCTCGATGCCCTTGGCTGCCAGCTGGACCTCGAGGTCCTGGTTGGTGACACGCTGCGCAGGCAGATAGCTGCCGGTGCCGATAATCTTGCTGTACAGAGTCATGCTGGCCGTCCTGCTTAAGTTGTTGAGCCCGGCGTTTGTGCGCCGGGCGCCGTGTCGGGCATCAGCTCAGCGATCATTGTCGCCAGCTGTGCCTGGACATTGTATTTGGCTGCATCAAAAGAACGCTTGATTGCCCACTCGTAGGCGAACGCGTCCGCCCCGCCATGGCTCTTGAATACCAGGCCGCGCAGGCCCAGCAGGCCGGCGCCGTTGTAGCGCGAGGGATTCAGGCGGTTCGAAATGCGCTTGAGGGCGGATTTCGCGATCAGCGCACCGAGCATGGTCAGCGGATTGCGCTTGAACTCGGTGGTCATGACGTTCTTGACGAAGCGCGCCAGCC
>DASWYE010000079.1:0-8408 GCA_036405115.1 Telluria sp.
GCGATCCGCCAGTACTACCGCCTCGAGGAAATCTGGGGCGAGAAGCCGGTCAAGCTGGGCGCGGCCAAGCGCAAGTCCAGCGCCGAAGGCATTGAAGCCGCGGCAGCGCCGAAGACCCGTTCCAAACACCTGAAGAAGGACGAGGCCGAGGCAGCGCCAGTGGTCGAGAAGAAGCCGCGCGCTGCTGCGACCAAGACCGCTGCGACCAAGACCACCGCTACCAAAAAAACGGCAGCGAAGAAGCCTGCAGCCAAGCCGGTCGGCAAGACCGTGAAGGTCGCGGCGCCAAAAGCCGAAGTCGCCTCCGCGAAGAAAGCCAAGGAAGCCAAGGCCGCAACGGCAGCCAAGCTGGAAGCGGCAGCAGCGCCTGCCAAGAAGGTCATCAAGCGCATCAAGAAGACCGAAGACTAAATGCAGCTCATCATCGCCGCGGTCGGTCACAAGATGCCAGCATGGATCGAGACCGGCTTCGCGGAGTACGCCAAGCGCATGCCGCCCGAGCTGCGCATCGTGCTCAAGGAAATCAAGCCGGTCGAGCGGTCCGGCAGCAAGACGGCGGCGACCGCGATGGCGCTGGAACGCGAACGCATCGAGGCGGCGCTGCCGAAAAGCGTACGCATCATTGCGCTGGACGAGCGCGGCAAGGACCTGACCTCGGTCGGCCTGTCGCAGCAGCTGATGGCCTGGCAGCAGGATGGGCGCGACACCGCCTTCCTGATCGGGGGCGCCGATGGGCTCGATCCCGAGCTCAAGGCCCGCGCCGAGGGGATGATCCGCATCTCCAGCATGACTCTCCCGCACGGGATGGTGCGTGTTATGCTTGCGGAGCAACTGTACCGTGCCTGGTCAATCACCCAGAACCATCCTTACCATCGCGTGTAGCCCGTGAAACCGCTCGACAGAAAAATCTACCTCGCCTCCAAGAGCCCGCGCCGGCGCGAATTGCTGCGCCAGATCGGTGTCGATTTCGAACTGCTGATGCTGCGCACCGAAGGCCCGCGTGGCCCAGATGTGAGTGAAGATGTCATTACGGGCGAAGACCCATTGGCGTATGTCGCGCGGGTATCCAACGCAAAAGCGGAGTTCGCGTGGAACATCGTGCGGCAGCGCCGCCTGATCCTGCGCCCCGTGCTGACCGCCGACACCACCGTCACCATCGATGGCGACATCCTCGGCAAGCCGGCCAGCCAGGAAGAAGCCGAAGCCATGCTGGCGCGCCTGTCCGGGCGCACCCATCAGGTGCTCACCTCGGTGGCGGTGCATTTTCACGATATCGCCGAACAGATTACGCAGGTGTCGCAGGTGCGCTTCGCCAAGCTGTCCCCGCAAGCCATCCGTACCTACTGCTCGACCCCGGAACCTTACGACAAGGCCGGCGGCTACGGCATCCAGGGACTGGCGGCGGTGTTCGTCGAACACATCGACGGCAGCCACTCGGGCATCATGGGCCTGCCGCTGTTCGAAACGGCGCAGCTGCTGCGCCGCGCGGCGCCGGCCTGCATCACCACCTGATACATGAACGAAGACATCCTCGTTAACATTACCCCGCAGGAGACGCGCGTCGCGTTGATCCTGCAGGGCGCCGTGCAGGAACTGCACATCGAACGCACGCTGACGCGCGGACTGGCCGGCAACGTCTATTCCGGCAAGGTGGTGCGGGTCCTGCCGGGCATGCAATCGGCCTTCATCGACATCGGCCTGGAACGCGCGGCGTTCCTGCACGTGGCCGACATCTGGGAAGCGCGCGGCCCGGACGGACAGGCCGCCCAGCCCACCCCGATCGAGAAAATCCTGTTCGACGGCCAGGTGCTGACAGTCCAGGTGATCAAGGACCCGATCGGCACCAAGGGCGCGCGCCTGTCGACCCAGATCTCGATCGCCGGCCGCATGCTGGTCTACCTGCCGCAGGACCAGCACATCGGCATCTCGCAAAAGATCGAGAAGGAAGCCGACCGCGAACTGCTGCGCGCGCGCGTGCAAGGCATGCTGCCGCCCGAGGAGAAAGGCGGCTACATCGTGCGCACAATGGCCGAGGATGCGTCCGACGGCGACCTGGCGGCGGACGTGGAATACCTGCGCAAGACCTGGAAAGCGATCAGCGACGGCGCGCGCACGCTGCCGCCCACCACCCTGCTCTACCAGGACCTGAACCTGGCGCAGCGCGTGCTGCGCGACTTCGTGCACGACGAAACCGCGTCCATCCAGGTGGACTCGCGCGAGAACTACCTGAAGCTGGTCGAATTCGGCCAGGTGTATACGCCTGGCGTGCTGCCGCGGCTGCAGCACTACACCGGCGAGCGCCCGCTGTTCGACCTGTATGGCGTGGAAGAAGAGATCCTGCGCGCATTGGGCCGCCGCGTGGACCTCAAGTCCGGCGGCTACCTGATCGTCGACCAGACCGAGGCGATGACCACGATCGACGTCAATACGGGCGGCTTCGTGGGCGGCCGCAACTTCGCGGACACCATCTTCAAGACCAACCTGGAAGCCGCGCACGCGATCGCGCGCCAGCTACGGCTGCGCAACCTGGGCGGCATCATCATCCTCGACTTCATCGACATGGAGAACAACGAGCACCGCAACGCCGTGCTCGCGGAGCTCAAGAAGGCGCTGTCGCGCGACCGCACCAAGGTGTCGGTGAGCGGCTTCTCGGCGCTGGGGCTGGTGGAGATGACGCGCAAGCGCACGCGCGAGTCGCTGTCGCACATTCTGTGCGAGCCCTGCCCTGCCTGCAGCGGCAAGGGCCAGGTCAAGACTTCGCGCACCATCTGCTACGAGATCCTGCGCGAACTGCTGCGCGAGGCCAAGCAGTTCAATCCGCGCGAATTCCGCATCCTCGCATCGCAGGAAGTGGTGGACCTGTTCCTGGAAGAGGAATCGCAGCACCTCGCGATGCTGGGCGACTTCATCGGCAAGAAGATCTCGCTGCAGGTCGAGAGCAGCTACCACCAGGAACAGTACGACGTCATCCTGATGTAGAAAGGATGTAGGGGGACTGTCCCCACAGGGGACTGTCCCCAGCTCTTTTGCCTCTGGGTCAGAGCACCCCGAAGACCAGCAGCAGGATCAGCGTCAGCACCAGCGACACGGCGATCGAGCCCAGGCACCCCAGCTTGTTGGAAAAGAAGAGAAACACAGGAATTCCCCGTTCAGGCGATGAATTCATTCTAAGCCAGCGCTGGACGCACCTCCTGTTCCGTTGCGAACAAGTGGTGGCGTACCAGCCATGAGAAAATTGCGGCATGGATCTATCCGACTACAAAGCGCTGTTCCGCGCCTCCCCGTATCCCTATCTCGTCATGGATACGGAACTCAACATCCTTGCGGCCAGCGGCGCCTACCTGCGCACCGTGAAAAGGACCGAAGAGGAAATCGTCGGTAAATACGTGTTCGACGCGTTCCCGGAAAACCCCGACGACCCGGGCTCGACCAACAAGGCCGAAGTCAAGGCCTCCATCGCGCGCGCGCTGGCCAAGGGCGAGCCCGATACGCCACCGTTCCTGCGCTATGCGGTGGCGGTGCCTGGGCCCGAAGGCCAGGTGTTCGAGAACCGCTACTGGAGCACCATGCACACGCCGGTGCTGGGCGAGAACCGCAAGCCACTGTTCGTGCTGCAGAACGCGATCGATGTCACCGCGCTGTACCGCTTCGACGAAGATTCCAGCGTCGCGACCCTGCAGGCGGTACCCGCCACCGGAAACGATGCCGCGAACTTCAATCGCGCCCAGATGCACGAAGCGCTGTCGCGCATCCTGAACAACGAGCGCGAGCACCTGCGCAGCCTGTTCAACCAGGCGCCCGGATTCGTCGCAGTGCTGATGGGACCGAAACACGTGTTCGAGCTGGCCAACGAGGCCTACTATCAGCTCGTGGGGCACCGGGAGATCATCGGCAAGACCGTGTGGGAGGCGCTGCCCGAAGTGGCCGGCCAGGGATTCGAGGAGTACCTCGACAGCGTGTACAACACGGGCGTTCCGTGGGCCACACGCGGAATGCCGATCGCTCTCCAGCGCGAACGCGACGGGCCAATCCTCCAACGTTATATCGACCTGGTGTACCAGCCATACCGCGACGCGCAAGGCACCACGATCGGCATTTTCGCTCAGGGCTACGACGTGACCGACGTGGTCGAAGCACAGGCGGCCAGGCGCGAGAGCGACGACCGCCTGAAGGACGGCCTGGAAGCGGCCAAGATGGTGGTGTGGGACTGGGAACTGGCAACCGGGAAACTCGCATACTCGGAGAACGTCGGGCAGGTACTCGGATTCGCACCTGACACGATGGGTGGCGTGGCCACTTACATCCACAGTGATGACAGGGAGAGGATCCGGGCTGCGCATGAACGTGCGGTGTCCGGGGCCGGGTCGTACCAGGAGATCATCCGCTTCGAGCGGCCCGACAACGGCCGCCAGATCTGGCTGGATAGCCGCGGCAAGGTGCGCTACGACCAGCAAGGGCAAGCGGTCGGCATCCGCGGCGTGACGGTGGACGTCACCGAACGCTACCAGGCCGAACTCGAACTGCGCGATGCGAACCGGCGCAAGGATGAATTCCTGGCCATGCTGGCGCACGAACTGCGCAACCCGCTCGCGCCCATCAGCACGGCGGCCGACATGCTGCGCTTCGTCGCCAACAACGACGCACGTGTCACCAAGGCGAGCGAAGTGATCAGCCGCCAGGTCCGGCACATGACCGAGCTGGTGGACGACCTGCTCGACGTGTCGCGGGTCACGCGCGGACTGGTACAACTGGACATGGAAATCGTCGACATCAAATCGGTGGTGTCGAGCGCGGTGGAACAGGGTCGTCCCCTGATCGAGTCGCGCAACCATTCGCTGGTCGTCAAGACCGACTCCTCGCACGCCTCGGTGCTGGGCGACCGCACCCGGCTGGTGCAGGTCATCGCCAACCTGCTCAACAACGCGGCCAAGTACACGCCGCAGGGTGGCGAGATCACCCTGTGTGTCGCCAGCCACGACGGTTCGGTGCACATCGACGTCATCGACAACGGTATCGGCATCGACGGCAAGCTGCTGCCGCATGTCTTCGAGCTGTTCACCCAGGCCGAGCGGACACCGGACCGGGCGCAGGGCGGCCTGGGCATCGGGCTGGCGCTGATCAAGAACATGGTGAGCCTGCACGACGGCGAGGTGTCGGCCGCCAGCGACGGACCCGGGACCGGCAGCCGGTTCTCGATCACGCTGCCGGTCGCGACGCAGGTTGCCCCGGCACGGACGCACGTCGCTCCGGCAAGTGCCGGCGGCGTAGCGCCGAACACGGTCCGGGTGATGATCGTCGACGACAACGTCGATGCGGCCGAAGCACTGGCGGTGTTCCTGGAAGTGCAGGGCTACATGGTTTCCGTCCAGGCACACCCGCTGGAGGCGATCGCCGCGGCCCGGCAGCAACCGCCTGACGTGTTCATCCTCGACATCGGCTTGCCTGAAATGGATGGCTACGAGCTGGCGCGCAGGCTGCGCGCCGATCCACTCACATCACACGCGCAATTCATCGCACTGACGGGATACGGACAGCCGCACGACAAGGTGCTGTCAAAGTCGGTCGGCTTCGAACACCACTTCGTCAAGCCGATGGATACGACGCAGCTGCGCCACATCCTCGCAACCGCCCAAGAGCGCCGCCGCTAGCTCGGTCGGCAGCTGCGGCGGCAATGCGTCATCCCCGCGCACGCGGGGACCCATAGTGAGCGTGCCTCAAGGCGAAGTGGCCCGCTTCGGCACACTCAGCAGGGGTCCCCGCGTCCGCGGGGATGACGTGGGGAAGAACAGCTGCTGCCCTTGCGGCCGGAACGCGGCGATCTTCGCCTGTCCTTCGGGCGACGTGATCCACTCGATCAGCTTCCGCGCCCCCGCGTAGTTCACGCCCTTGTGATTGGCCGGATTGACCGCGATGATCCCGTACGGGTTGTACATCTTCGGATCGCCTTCTACCAAAACCGCCAGGCCCGTGCGCGCCTTGTAGGTGGCGTAGGTGGCACGGTCGGCGAGCGTGTAGGCCTGCATCTCCGCCGCCATGTTCAATACTTCGCCCATGCCGAGTCCCGCCGACACGTAGCGCGCGCCTTGCGGCATGGCGCCGGCCTGCTTCCAGTAGCCCTTCTCCATGATGTCGGTGCCGGAGTTGTCGCCGCGCGAGACGAAACGGACATCGGTGGCGGCTATCTTGCGGAACGCCGCGAGCACGTCCTTGCCGCCGGCAATACGCGCCGGATCGGAGGACGGGCCGGCAATGACGAAGTCGTTGTACATCACGTCGCGCCGGCCGACGCCGTAGCCGGCAGCCAGGAACCTGTCTTCCGCCGCACGCGCATGCACCAGGGTCACGTCCACATCGCCGTTCTTCGCCAGCTCCAGCGCCTTGCCGGTGCCGACGGAAATCACATGCACCTTGATCCCGTACTTTGCTTCGAAGGCCGGCAGCAGCACCGCCAGCAGCCCCGAGTTTTCAGTGCTGGTGGTGGTGGACAGGCGCAGCACATCCGGCCGGGCGAGCACGCCGGATGACGCAACTCCCAGCGCCAGGGTGAGCAAGGTACGCGACATCATGCTTCTTCCTGTTTCCGGATCTCGAGCCGGCCATCGCGCAGCTTCATCCTGCGTACGCCGGGGGTGCCAATCAGGTCGCGGTCATGGCATGCCATGACCACCGTGCGCCCTTCCGCCACCAGCGTCGGGACCAGCGCAATCACCTGTTCGCGCGCCGCGCCGTCCAGGTTGGCGGTCGGCTCGTCGAGCAGCAGCAGGTCCGGCGACAGCACCTTGGCGCGCGCCAGCGCCACGCGCTGCTTCTCGCCGCCCGACAGGCGCGATGGATCGGTGCCCTGCAATTGCGTGATGCCTGCCCAGTCCATCGCAGCCGCCACCAGCGCATCGATCTCCTGCTTCGGCATGCCGCGCGCATGCAGGCCATAGCCGACGTTGTGCGCCACGCTGGTCGAGAACATGACCGGGTCCTGGTGCACGTACACGACATGCTCGCGCAGTTCGCGCGGATACGGGTCGAGCGGCATCTGCTTTCCGTGCAGCGTCACCGTGGCCGGCACTTCGCGGTCCGCCCGTTCCAGGCCGGCCAGGATGCGCATCAGCGTGCTCTTGCCGGCCCCGTTCACGCCGGTCAGGACGTAGGCCGTCCCGGCGTCGAGCGCAAAGCCGTGCAGGTCGAACAGCGTGCGCGAGCCGTGCGACTTGCGCAGGCGGTCGATCGAGAGCAGCGCGCTCACAGGCGTCCCCGCGCCGCATGGGCATCGCCCTGCAGCAGCATCAGCGCGCCATTCATCAGCAACGCAAACGTGACCAGCACGATCCCCAATGCAATCCCTTGCGCGAACTCGCCCTTGCTGGTTTCCAGGGCGATGGCGGTGGTCATGGTGCGGGTTTCGCCGGCGATGTTCCCGCCCACCATGAGCGCGCATCCGACCTCGGAGATGACGCGCCCGAAGCCGGTGATGACGGCCGCCATGACGCCGAAGCGCACTTCATACAGCAGCGTTCCCATCACGCGCCAGCGCGACGCGCCATGCGCGATGGCGGTTTCGGCGTAGCGCGGGTCGGCCGCCTGTACCGCCGCCAGCGTGAACGCCACCAGCACCGGCAAGGCGATCAGGAACTGCCCTGCGATGATGCCGCGCTGCGTGAACAGCCAGCCGAGGCCACCCAGCGGGCCGTGGCGGGTCAGCAGCAGGTAGAGGAGCAGCCCGATCAGGACCGTGGGGACGGCCAGCGTGGCCTGCGCCAGCCAGATCACGGCACGGCGGCCGCGGAAGCGGTACACGGCGATCGAATAGCCGGCGATGACCGCGACCGGTGTGGCCAGCACGAGTGCCGTGACGGTAGTCGCCAGAGATACCCACACGATGCGCCACAGCGTCGCGTCTCCGGAGAGCAGCATCGCAAACGCCGCCCCGATCGCGTCGCTCAGTCCCATTCTTGCGGTGCGTCGAACACCAGCCGCTCGCGGCCCGCCAGCAGCAGGAAGTGCTTGCCGGAGCAGCGCGCCAGCAACGACATGCCCACGCGCCCGGCCACCATATGGCCCATCTGGGTGGTGCCGGAGCGCGACAGCAGGAAGGGAATGCCCATCTGGGCACCCTTGATCACCATCTCGGACGTCAGGCGTCCGGTGGTGTAGAAGACCTTGTCGGCGCCATCCAGTCCGTCCAGCCACATGCAGCCGGCGATCGCGTCCACCGCGTTGTGGCGGCCTACGTCTTCGATGAAGTAGATCAGTTCACCGTCGCTGGAGAACAGCGCGCAGCCATGCACCGATCCGGCCTGCTTGTAGATCGACTGCTGGGTGCGGATGGTCTCGACGATGCGGTACACGACCGACTGCGGCAGGCGCGCGTCGGCGGGCAGGGTGACCTGGTCGACCTCGTCCATCAGCCCGCC
>DASWYE010000080.1:0-2403 GCA_036405115.1 Telluria sp.
GTCGGCAAGCGCGGCGCCGCGATCATCGAAGCGCGTGGCCTGTCGTCGGCCGCGTCGGCCGCCAACGCCGCCATCGACCACGTGCGCGACTGGGTGCTGGGCAGCAACGGCAAGTGGGTGACGATGGGCATTCCGTCCGACGGCAGCTACGGCATCCCGGAAGGGGTGATGTTCGGCTTCGCCGTCACCACCGAGAATGGCGAGTACACGATGATCAAGGACCTGCCGGTCGACGATTTCAGCCAGAAGGCCATCGACAAGACCCTCGCCGAGCTTGAAGAAGAGCGCAGCGGCGTGGCGCACCTGCTGGGCTGATATCAAGCATCAGTGCCCCCCGCCTTGTGGGCGGGGGGCTTTTTTTTGCGCGCAATTCCCGGGGTAAACGACAACCTGCGTTAGGATCGCTGCCGTTGCGGATGATCGAACGGAATGGCATGGACATGGTGAAATCACGCGAGCTGCGCCAACGCTGGATCCGGATGGCTTGGGCGTGCTTGCAGGCACTGCTGCTGCTGGGCAGTGGCGTAGCTTTGGCAACGTGGTGGTCACCCGAACCGCACAGTGACTGGTTGTACTACTGGGATGCGGCGGGCCGGCCGGAGATGTACGTCCGCGGCGGCTTGGCCTTATGGGTTCTGGCGTTGCCGAAAGCGTTGGGTCTGTCGCCCGTGATGGCATCGTTGTCGATCAACATCCCATCGACCCTATGGTTGTTGTTCCTCGCTTATCGGTTGGATCCAGGACGATGGAAGCTCCTGGCGCAGCTGGTCGCCCTGTATCTGCTGTTGATCACGCCGTTCGCAGGCATCGTCCAGCTCGACCTGGCCGCCGCCGCCGCACTCGGCACCGCGTTCTGGTTGCTGGCGGATACGGGTCTGCGGCTGACGGCCACCTGGCGCTTCTGCCTGGCCGTTGCATGCATCGTGTTCGCGGTATCGACGAAGCCCCAGTACGCGCTGGTGCTGTGGGCGTTGCTGGGGTTGTCAGTTCCGGTCGCATGGTTTCTGCGGCGGTCGCTGTCGCCCGGCTTCCATAGCGTGGTACTGGCGCTCCTGGTGGGTTCGATCCTCGGCTTTGCTATGGATATGGGCATGCGCGTGTCCAGTGGGCGGACCGAGGAGATCCGCACCAGCTCTGCCGTCACGCTGTATGGGGGGCTACTCGTATCGAGCGACCAGCGCTCCAAAGGATGTGGCTACTGGTCGGTCGAAGCGGCACAGGCCGCCAAGGACGACCTGCATAAGCCTTTGTCGGAGGCCGTGGTGGATCGGCTGCAGGCACAGCCGATCGGGCACTGGGCGTCGGTGGTGCGATGCAAGGCGCCCGAGATCCTAAGTCCGCCGCCGTATGCCCTGTACTGGCTGATCGAATCCCCCAATATCCGCGCCCGCATTGATGCGAGTCCAGATCGTGAGCAGATCAATGCGCGCTACTACCGGGCGCTGGACGTGGAACGCAAGGTCTATGGCTGGGCGCGCGGCCTGATCATCCTTGCGAGCTTCTGGACAGCCTTCGTGCTCCTGAGAAGGAAGAATCCACTGGGAGCCCTTCCATTGCTGTGGGTGGTCGGATTCTGGGGGGTGCATGTCGTGTTCGAGGTGCAGGGAAGGTACTTCTTGGGCTTGTTCGTACTCGCCCCCCTGCTGTGCGCCGCCGTCGCCCGCCTGGCTGCGTCACCCGCGGGCGCAGGTCGTCGCGCGGCATCCGCTTAGTCGTCTGCGCCGTGCGACCAAGGTAGAAAGGCCGCTACGCATACGGAGGTCTATGCTGGTCCCGGTGTCGGATCTGGGAGGTTCGCATGGCATACGAAGACGTCTATCGGCGCTCGATCGAGCAGCCCGAAGCCTTCTGGGGTGACGAGGCGAAGGCCATCCATTGGCACGTGCCGCCGCGGCAGGTGCTGGAGTACTCGCAGCCGCCATTCCGTCGCTGGTTCGTCGGCGGCCAGACCAACCTCTGCTACAACGCGGTGGATCGCCATGTCGCCGAGCGCGGCGGCCAACTGGCGCTGGTGGCGGTGTCCACCGAAACCGATGTCACCCGCGAAATCAGCTATCGCGAGCTGTACCGCGAAGTGAACGCCTTCGCGGCCGTGCTCAAGCGGCTCGGTGTCGACCGTGGCGATCGCGTGGTCATCTACATGCCGAACATGGCCGAAGCGGTGTTCGCGATGCTGGCTTGCGCGCGCATCGGTGCCGTGCATTCGGTGGTGTTCGGCGGCTTCGCCGCGCACAACCTGGCCCTGCGCATCGACGACGCGCAACCGAAGCTGTTGATCGCCGCCGATGCGGGCAGCCGCGGCGGCAAAGTCATTCCCTACAAGCCGCTGGTCGACGAGGCATGCGCGAAGGCGAACACGCCTCCGGCCAAGGTGCTGATCGTGTCGCGCGGCCTGGATGCGGC
>DASWYE010000081.1:0-16656 GCA_036405115.1 Telluria sp.
CCGAATCGCAGATCTACCGGATCGACCACTACCTGGGCAAGGAAACCGTGCAGAACCTGCTGGCCCTGCGCTTCGGGAACATCCTGTTCGAGCCGCTGTGGCGCCGCGAATGGATCTCGGACGTGCAGATCACCATCGCCGAAAAGATCGGCGTGGGCAACCGCATGGGCTACTACGACACCTCCGGCGCCCTGCGCGACATGCTGCAGAACCACCTGCTGCAGCTGCTGTGCATCGTCGCGATGGAGCCGCCCGTCTCGATCGCGCCGGATGCGGTGCGTGACGCCAAGCTCGAAGTGCTGCGTTCCCTGAAGCGCTTCACCCCGCACACGCTGGCGCAGAACATCGTGCGCGGCCAGTACCGCGCCGGCCACGTGGACGGCCAGGCCGTACCGAGCTACCGCGACGAGCCGGATGCGCCGCAATCCTCGCGCACCGAGACCTTCGTCGCCCTCAAGGCCGAAATCGACACCTGGCGCTGGGCCGGCGTACCGTTCTACCTGCGCACCGGCAAGCGCATGAGCGACCGCCTGGCCGAGATCGTGGTGCGCTTCAAGCCGATCCCGCATTCGATCTTCAACCAGCCCACTTCCAGCTTCCAGCCGAACAGCCTGGTGATCCGCCTGCAGCCCGACGAGGGCCTGCGCATGAACCTGATGGCCAAGACCCCGGGCGAAGGCATGCGCCTCAAGCCGGCCGAGCTGGAACTGGACTTCAACGAACAGTTCAAGACCCCGCGCATGGACGCCTACGAGCGCCTGCTGCTGGACGTGCTGCGCGGCCAGCTCACCCTGTTCATGCGCGGCGACGAGCTGGAAGCGGCGTGGGAATGGGTGGAGCCGATCCTGCAGCACTGGGAGCAGGATGGCAGCGCGCCGGTGCCATACGCCTCCGGCACCTGGGGCCCCGCCGCATCTTCCGCCCTGATCGGCCGCGACGGCCTGCAGTGGCGCGAAGAAGCGCTACCGGAAGACTGAGCACCGATGCTGCTCGACTCGATCCGCACGCAGCTCGACTCGCTCTCCAAATCGGAGAAGAAGGTCGCGCTGGCCGTGCTGGACGCGCCCGGCGCCATCGTCAGCCAGAACATCACCGCACTGGCGAAAGCGGCGCAGGTGTCGGAACCGACCGTGGTGCGCTTCTGCCGCACGCTCGGCTACGACGGCTGGCACGAATTCAAGCTCAAGCTGGCGCAGGGCCTCGCACTGGCACTGCCCGGCGCCGGCAACGAGCAGCCTACGCAGGACGACCTGGCCGGAGACCTGGTCAGCAAGATCTGCAGCCGCTCGATCAATACCCTGCTCGACCTGCGCAACAACCTTGATCCGGAGGCGATCCAGAAGGCGCTGGACATCCTCTCGCGCGCCAACAAGATCGAGTTCTACGGCCAGGGCACCTCCGGCATCGTCGCGGCCGACGCCCAGCACAAGTTCTTCCGCTCCGGCGTTCCAACGGTGGCGTACGCCGACCCGGCGATCCACTCGATTGCCGCATCGCTGCTGCGCGTGGGCGACGCGGTGGTTGCGATCTCCCAGCGCGGCAACAACTCGGCGCTGGTGCGCTCGGCCAAGCTGGCGCGCCGCGGCGGCGCCGACGTCATCGTACTGGCGCCATCCGGCACCCCGCTGGCGGACGTGGCCACCGTCCTGATCCCGATCGACCTGGTGTTCAACACCGACCCCTACACGCCGATCTCCGCGCGCCTGGCCTACCTGGTCGTGATCGACGTGCTGGCGGTCGGCCTGGCGCTGCAGCGCGGCCCCGAATTCCGCCGCAAGATGCAAAATGCACAGAAGGCGCTGCAGGAATTCGACATGCAGTTCGATTCCTTCATCGGCTGAGGCTCAGGGGTACGGAACGTACTCGAAGCCGTTGCCGATGACCTGGGCAACCGCCCCGATGTTCTCTGGGCTTTCACTGAACCCGGCCAGCACCTCTGCCGCCGTCGCGCTGCCGCTGTCCAGCACACCTGTCCAGAAGGTGACGCCGGGTTCGTCCGGCTCACGGTGCAATGCATTGACGTAGAACAGGCGCACCAGCGCCTCGTTGTTCGGCGCCCCGCCGTACAAGTGGGCGAATTCCGGGGAGGTCATGAAGTCCTGCGCGATCCGCACCAGCGGCATGCCGCCGTCCGCGATGCCGATCCAGAAGCCGACACCGGGCAGGTCCGGTGTGCGATTGAACGCCGCCTGGTAGAGGCGGTACACCTGGCCGCCCGCGCCATCAAGGTCCAGCGCGATGACCCGGTCATTGAACACGATCCGCTCCATCCCCACAAGCGTATCGGCGCCGTCCTGGCCCTGATGGGTGACGAAGCGCACGCCCGAGCCGTCGTGGCCGACGACATATTCGCTCCGGTCGCCGCTGAACACCGCAAAGTCGGTGCCGTCGCCTCCTTTCAGCATGTCGTTGCCGCCGCCGCCCGCAAGACGGTCATTGCCCGCAAGGCCTTCCAACGTGTCATTCCATGCGGTCCCGGCCAGATTGTCGGACTGCACCGTGCCGGTCGCATTAATATGCGCAAAGCTACCATCGAAGTTGAAACCGCCGGTCATGTTGGATGCGTCCAGCAAACGGGCGTCCAGGTTGCGCAGGGTGGCGATCGTACGCCACGCATGGGTGCTGCCTGCCGCGCCATCGACATCGAACTGCAGCAAGGTGTTCACACCATCCTGCACGGCGCGCAGGATGCCATCCGAGCCGAATGGATTGACGCCCCTGCTTTGCCAGTCCAGCGCCTGGATCGTTGCGATGTCGAGCACGTCCCCGCCAGCACCGGGCGCGAAATCGAGAATCTCGATCGGCTCGGCTCCGCCGTGGTAGGCAAAGTGATACGTGTCCACGCCCAGGCCGCCGCGCGCCGTGATGCGATACGCATCGCCAAGGCCGAAGTGCATCTGATCGTTGCCGTCGCCCCCATCGACCGTCACCGCCTGTCCCGCTTGCAGAATCGTCCCGCCGGAGAACCGGAATTCGTCGTCGCCGGCCCCGCCGTACGCGGTATCCAGGCCGCCCAGCACCAGGAAATCGCTTCCGTCGCCTCCATCGACCAGGCTGCCGGCATCGTCGGCGCTGTTCAGGCGGTCGTCTCCTGCGCCGCCGTACATCTGGTTGCGACCCCAGGCGTCATACAGCTTGTCATCCCCTTCGCCGCCATACAGGGTGTCGTCACCGAGGCCGCCGTCCAGGCTGTCTTTTCCCAGGCCGCCTTGCAGCAGGTCGTCGTGGCGGCCGCCGTCGAGCGAATCGTCGCCGGCGCCGCCCAGCAGCACGTCGTTGCCGTTCCCGCCCAACAGCACATCGCCGCCGGCCTCTTCGTCGCCGCCGGTGATCTGGTCGTTTCCGCCACTGCCGTCGATGCGGTCATTGCCCGCGCCTCCGGAGATCGTGTCGTTCAGGTATTCGCCGGCCAGGTTGTCGTCGGCGACGGTGCCGGACAGGGTCATTCCGGTCACCGATCCGGTCACGTCGAAGCCTCCGGTGATCGACCGCACCGGGATCTGGGCCAGCGTCACGCCTTTCAGCGTCACCAGCGTCTGCCACTGGTGTTCCAGCAGGCCCGGGCCGTCGTAATCCATCGAAATGACGGTCGCCCCGTTGATCTCTTCAGCGCGCAGGAAGCCGCTGGCAAACGGATTGATCGCGAGGTCCGCCGGCATGACGGCCAGCAGGTCCAGCACATCGCCATCGCTCCCGGAAAAATCGGTGATCGTGAAACTGGCCGCGCTCAGGCCCACGAGATAGCGGTCGCTGCCAGCTCCGCCGGTGGCTTCGTAGCTGCTGCCGCTTTGCTGGATGCCGTCCACGACGAACGCATCGTCGCCATCTCCGCCAAACGCGGTCGTTCGGGTGTTGGCGACAGTCGTGGACGAAAACACGATCCTGTCGTTGCCAAGCCCGCCATGGACGGTATCGTCGCCATCGCCCGCGGTGATGCGGTCATCGCCGGCGCCGCCATCGAGCAAATCGCTCCCGGTGCCGCCTTCGATGGTGTCCGCGCCATCTTCGCCGTACACCTGGTCATCGCCGGCATCGGCAAAAATAATGTCGTTCCCGGCGCCGGCGTGGATGGTGTCGTTACCGGCCTTCGCATTGATCTGGTCATCGCCGGCTCCCCCGGTGATGGATTCAGGCAGGTCGGTTCCCTGGATGGTGTTCATAGGCGTTCAGGCTCAAAATTGGCAGGCAAAAGGAGCCTATTGAACCACGGGGCAAGCGAACGCGGCAACACGGGAACATACCGGTCCGGCGCATCGCTGCAGGGCGGCAGGTTAAAATGTCACCTTCGCCCGAAATGCCATGCCGATTTAACAATGCACATCACCCCATCCGCGAGCCTCAAGCCCGACTACGCGATGCTGCTCAAGCAGGTCGCCAGCATCCTGGAAGGTGAGCGCGACCTGACCGCCAACGCGTCGCAGTTTTCCGCCTTCATCTACGACACCGTGGCGGATCTGAACTGGGCCGGCTTCTACCTCACCCGCCCATCGAAGGACGGCACCCGCGAAGAGCTGCTGGTAGGCCCGTTCCAGGGCAAGGTCGCGTGCGCGCGCATCCCGTTCGGCCGAGGCGTGTGCGGCACCGCCGCCGCCGAGCGCCGCACCCAGCTGGTGCCCGACGTGCACGCATTCCCCGGCCACATCGCCTGCGACTCCGCCTCCAACTCCGAAATCGTCATCCCGATGGTCAAGGACGGCAAGGTAGTGGGCGTATTCGACATCGACAGCCCTTCACTGAACCGCTTCAGCGAGGAAGACCGCACGGGACTGGAGTCGCTGGTCGCCGCGTTCGTCGCCGGTACCGACTTCAACTGACAGAACCGCATCACCATCACCACCTGAGACAAGCCATGAACCAGCTCGAACAACTCAAGCAGTACACCACCGTTGTCGCCGACACCGGCGATTTCCAATCGATCAAGGCCTACGCTCCGCGCGACGCCACCACCAACCCGTCCCTGATCCTGAAGGCCGTGCAGAAGCCGGAATACCGCCCGCTGCTGGAGCAGGTCGTGCGCGACTTCCCGAACGCGTCGGTCGGCGAAGTGGTCGACCGCCTGCTGATCGCATTCGGCGTCGAGATCCTCAAGCTGATCCCGGGCCGCGTCTCGACCGAGATCGATGCGCACCTGTCGTTCGATACCGAAGCCAATGTGAAGAAGGGCCGCGAGCTGATCGCCCTCTACGAGCAGGCCGGCATCAGCCGCGAGCGCGTGCTGATCAAGATCGCCTCGACCTGGGAAGGCATCCGCGCCGCCGAAATCCTGGAAAAGGAAGGGATCCGCTGCAACCTGACGCTGCTGTTCGCGCTGCCACAGGCGATCGCCTGCGCGGAAGCCAACGTGCAGCTGATCTCGCCGTTCGTCGGCCGCATCTACGACTGGTACAAGAAGCAGACCGGCACCGACTACCAGGGCGCCGACGATCCGGGCGTGCAGTCGGTCAAGCGCATCTACAACTACTTCCGTGCCTACGGCTACAAGACCGAAGTCATGGGCGCGAGCTTCCGCAACACCTCGCAGATCGTGGAACTGGCCGGTTGCGACCTGCTGACCATCAGCCCTGACCTGCTGCAGAAGCTGGCGGACGCCGGTGGCGACATGACCCGCAAGCTGTCGCCGGAGACCGCAAAGGCTGACGTGGAAAAGATGTCGATGGACGAAAAGACCTTCCGCTTCATGCTGAACGAAGACGCGATGGCAACCGAGAAGCTGGCCGAGGGCATCCGCGCCTTCTGCGCCGACTCGAACAAGCTGACCGACATGATCAAGGCCATGCGCTGACGGTCCAGGGGACGGTCCCCTTTCGGGGACAGTCCCCTACCGCAGGTACGGCAGCGGCGACACCACCGTGAACGCGCCCGACTGGGCCGCATACTGCTGCAGCGGAAACACATGCGACTGCCCGTACACCACCAGCAGCCGGTCACCCGGACTGTCCGCCAGCCGCACCAGGTTGGCGAAGATCTTCAGGTTGCGGGCGTACCAGTTGCCCACCCAGTTCGCGCCCGGCTCTCCCAGCATCACATAGTCAAAGTAGTTCCGGTTGCTCTTCTCCAGCTGCTCCGGCTGGTTGTAATGCACCAGCCAGTCCTGCACCGGCTCGCTCGCCAGCAAGGCATTCACCTGCTTCATGCGCGACTTGTCGCGGATCGCGTCCAGCCTTGCCTGCTGCCCCACGCGCGGAGCAGACTGCGTGTAATCGAAATCGACGATCCGGCCCGGCGGCATCTTGTTCCAGTCCACTGCATGGACCCGGGCATGGCCAAGGCGGGCGGCGAGGCGAATCGCCACCTGGTCCAGCTCGCTGCGTGACAGCTGATAGGTACCGGCACGATACGCGTTGTAGCGTTCATCCAGCTTGTCCTGGCGTGCCGCATCCCACTCCACCACGACCTTGGTCGGATTGAACCTGGCCAGCGCCGCGACCACCCCTTCGATCTGCCGTTGGCGCGCGGGCTCCAGTACGTCCGGAACCTGGGCGTTGAGCACATCCAGCCCGTGATTGGCGAAGTGCGGCGCCCCGAGCAGCATGAGCTGCGGGCGCTCGTCCGCCGGCCGGTCACGCAGCAGCTTTACCGCCGGCACAGCCGGTTCGGCACACGCGGCACCGCTTGCAGTGAACAGGGTGCCGAAGATGAGAACGGACGCGAACTGGCGACACAAATTTGGCATGGCTTCCACCTCCAGAATGAATTCAGGGACTGGTGTGAAGCTTAGTGAGATCGCAATCGCGCCGCCGGCGGATTGCGACGAACTGCAGAAAGCGCGGGCTGGATCGCTCAACCAGCGCGCGGCGCACAGCGCAACAGGATGCGCCACTGGCCGAAGCTGCGGTGCTCGCAGAAGCGGCTCTCCATCATCCGGCTCGCAGCATTTGAACCTGCGATCGAGGAGGCGTTCTGCTCGCGCCAGTTATCGTAGCTGCGGTTCAGGATGACCAGGTCCGCCGATGCGAGCTGCCCCGCCAGTCCCGATCCTTCGCGGTTCGCCACGCCCGGGTTCATCTCCAGGTAACGTGTCGCCGGCGCCAACCGCGGCAAAAGGAAGTACAGGTAGCTGTCGTTGTAATTGGTGTAGCGCAGGTCGTTCGGTCCCACGAACAGGCGCTGCCCCGGCCGCGCGATCCGGTTGACCTCATCGACCATCGCCTGCAGTTCGCCGACGCCGGCATGCCGTGCCAGGTAGATGAAGCGCTCGCCCGATACCACCGGCACGGTATCCTTCACGCGCAGTACGCTATAGACCGCGAGCGCCGCCAGCCCGAGCGCCATGCACAGCCCACCCGTCAGCGACAGGCGCAACGACCCCACACGCGGGTTGATGTTCCTCAGGACCATGGCGCTGCCCGCCACCGTCAACCCAAGCACCGGACAGGCCACGTAGATGATGTGCCAGCCGTCGGCCCGCTGAAGTACGGATGGCATCAGCCCCAGCGCCAGGACCACGGTCCCGCGCAGGAGCACCTTCTCGTCATCGGCGAAGTTGCGGAACCAGGCGACCACCGCGTTGGCCAGCGCCAGCGCCACCAGCGCGAACAGTGCCAGCAGGGACACGCTGACTTCGACCGGCAGCCTGCGTCCCGGACCATTGCGCAGCACATCGAGCACCAGGCTCTCGAACGAGGAAGCGAATCCCGCCGCGGACAGGTAGGCTAGCAAGGGGACAGCGAACAGGCATGCACCGGCGATGAAGTGGCGCAGCCGGAATCCCGGCCCGGTGAGGAACATGCAGAACAGCGCGATGGTGACCAGCAGGCCGACGTCGTGGCGGAACCAGGTGACCACACTTGCAAGCGCGCCGGCGAGCAGCGCCAGTCCGCGCCGGACTGCGTGGTCCTGCGCCGAATAGCTCCGGGCGGCGGCCAGCAATGCGGCCAGCGCCAGCGCCAGCGCCCCGATCATGGCATATGCGCCGGGCGGAAAAAAAACCAGCCCGATCACCACCGCGCACGCTGAAAGCCAGCCGGTGAGGCGCGATACCGGGCGGCCGATGAAGTAGAGGACAGCGGCCATCGCGTACCAGTACAGCAGCCCAACCGCACGCTCCACCACGATGCTTTCGCCGAACAGGGCAAAAGCGAGCGAGACGAGGTACAAGCTGCCCGGCGTGTACAGGGCCGCAAAATCCCGGTATGGCAAGGCGCCCTTGAGGATCAGGTCGGGATAGGCGAGCAGGATGCCTTCGTCCTGCACGCTGATCGGGCCTTGCAGTCGTGGCAGGTAGAACGCAAGGCAGACCAGCAGCAGCAGCGCCAGCGCAAGCAGGTCAGCCGATTGCGTCCGCCGCAGGCGCCGGCTCGGGGCTTCGGTCAGCATCCACCCGACCGCTCGCCCAAGGGTGTGCCTTGAGTAGTCTGCCAGCGACATGTCTCCCCTCCCTGATCGCGTAATTGGTGCCACGGTCCTCCGGATAGATCTGCGCCATGGTGCAGATGAAGAAGCCGTCGCGTTCGCCGTCGTCGACCGGGATCATTGCACCGTAGTGCTTCTCCACCACCGGCTGCGACCAGCGCGCGCGCCACAGGTGGTGTTTCTGCACCCAGCTGCGCTGCATCTCGGGGAACATGGTCTGCAGGTAGGGCAACGCATAGGCAAGGAACTCGTCGGCCTCCATCGAATACAGCCGGTCCGTGTGCGGCAGGTACTTGGACAGGTAGACGATGTGGCGCCCGCCGTAGGTTTCCGGGCGCTCGAAATTGGTGTGCTCGATCACGCCGACGAAGGGGAAGCTCGGATCGTTCACGTTCAGCCAATAGGTCTTCGACAGTGGCCGGTCCAGTTCCAGCACCAGGCATACGTTGCCGATGTACTGGATGCGTTCCAGCCGTTGCAGGCAGGCCTGGCTGGCCCAGCTCCGCACCATGTCGGCGATGAGCGGCAGCGCGGTGGTCACGATCACCCGCTCCGACTCGATTGCGCCATGGATGGTTGACAGCTTCCAGCCGCTGCCGGACTTCTCGATTGTGCCCACCGGCGTATTCAGTTCGATGCGCCCGCCCAGCGCGCGGATGCGTGCGGCCAGTGCCTCGGCCAGGGCCACGAAACCGCCCCGGAAGTAGGCGAGGCGCTCCTCGCCGCCCTTGCCGCGGCTGCCGCCGCGCAGCTTGAGCTTGTTCCAGAACCAGACCGCGGAAACCTGGTTGGCATAGGGGCCGAACTTTCCCTTCAGGAGCGGCTCCCAGACGATGCGGTACACGTTGTCGCCGCCCAGCTCGCGCAGCCATTCCTGCGCGGTCCGGTTTTCCAGCGCGCGCCAGTCCTTTACCCTGCGCGCACGCAGCGCCAGCAGTCCAAGCCGGATCCGGTCGGCGAACCCCAGCGGCGTGAAGTTGAGCAGGTCCCACGGCGTGGACAGCTTGAAGAAATTGTTGGCGTAATAGACGCCGGTATTGGTCGGGTTGATCACGACCCTGTCGTTCAGCCCCAGCTCGTCGATCAGGCCCATCACCTCGCGGTCATTGGTGAACCAGTGGTGATAGAAGCGGTCCAGCTTCTCGCCACCGACCTCGAAAGCGCCGGCAAGGCCGCCCACTTCAGGCTCGGCTTCCAGCACGGTGACTGGCACACCCCGTTTCGCCAGTTCGTAGGCCGCAGTCAGGCCGCTGAATCCCGCCCCGATGATCGTTACCGCCGGCTTGTCGGTCGCATGCATGCTCAGGTCGCCTCAAGTTGTTTGGCAGGATGGGCCAGCAGGTATGCCCCGCCGAGTATGGTGGGCGGTAGCCACAGGACGGTATGCACCAGCAGTGCGTAGGCGGTGGCCGACGCCGCGGTGTTGCCCTGCGCGGCCATGGCCTGCATCACGAAGTAGTCGAAGGTGCCGACAAAGCCGGGGGTGCTCGGGATGACTGTCGCGAGCGTACCGATGGGCAGCGCCAGCCAGGCGGCCAGCGGCTGGGCGATGGATGGCAGCGCCAGCGCGCACAGCCAGAACACCGCGCCTTCCGCCATCCACGCCAGCGCGGACCACACGACCAGCGCCGGCATCGTGGCGCCGCTGGCCATGTATTCCAGCGCACCGAACAGTCTATCGATCTGCCCCCGCACCCTGGCGCCGGCGCCGGGTGCCAGCGTCGACAGCAGGCGAACCGCCGCCAGCGCCACCGGCTTGAACAAGGACGGGAACAGCAGCACCAGCAGGATCACGGCGGCGCCCGCGACAAGGAAGGCCCCGCCCACGCCCAGCAGGCGCGAGGAGGACATCCCGAACCATGCCAGCGCGAGGCCGAGGAAGGCAGTCACCATCAGCAGGTCGAGCAGGCGCTCGACCAGTACCGTGGCCAGCGATGCGGCGGCCGTGGTGCCGAGGCGGCGGTTGAAACCGAATGCGCGCAGCACGTCGCCAGCCCGGAACGGCAGTACGTTATTGGTCGCAACACAGCCCATGAAGGGACCAGCGCAATCAGACCAGCGCAGTGCCGGATTGTCGTGCGCCAGCATCCGGCGCCAGCGCTCGATGCGGCACGCGTAGCCGGCGCAGAACGCCGCCACCGCAACGAGGATCAGCGTGGTGCTGGCGGAGAAGAACGCCGCGCGGATGTCGCCCAGGCTGATCTGCCTGAGCACCAGCCACAGGAAAGCGGCCGCGAGCGCAATCCCGAGGACCAGGTGAAGCAGCTTGCGCGCGCTCACTTCATGACCACCACTGGACTGCGCGACATCGCAGGCCCGGTTCGCGTGAATCCGCAGTACTCCTGCACCACGTACAGGGGGCGCTTCTTGATCTCGTTGTAGATGCGGCCGACGTACTCTCCCAGGATGCCCACGCTGATCAGCTGCACGCCGCCAATGAACAGCACCGCAATCATCAGCGCGGTCCAGCCCTCCACCCAGATGTCGGTAAACACGCGCAGGAACAGCGCGTACGCGATCCCGCCCATCGCGAACACCGCGCACGCCATCCCCAGCGCCACCGAGGCCTGCAACGGCTTGGTGGAAAATGACAGGATGCCGTCCGCGGCAAAGCGCAGCATCTTCTTCAGCGGATACTTGGTTTCGCCCGCGAAGCGCTCGGCGCGGCGGTACGGCAGCGCCGCCTGGCGAAAGCCGATCCAGCTCACCATGCCGCGCACGAAGCGGTCGCGCTCGGGCATCGACTTGAGCGTCTCCACCACGTTGCGGCTCATGAGGCGGAAGTCGCCCGTGTCGAGCGGGATCGGCACGTCCGACAGGTTGTTCAGGACGCGGTAGAACGCGCGCGCCGTCGCCACCTTGAACGCGGACTCGCCGGCGCGCTCGGTGCGGGTGCCGTACACCACGTCATAGCCTTCGCGCCACTTGGCGATCATCTCGTGCACGACCTCGGGCGGGTCCTGCAGGTCGGCGTCGATCAGTACCACCGCATCGCCGCTGGCCGCGTCGATGCCGGCCGTGACGGCGATCTGGTGGCCGAAGTTGCGCGCGAATCCGACCACCCGCACATTCGGGTTTTCGGCCGCGAAGCCCTTGAGGATATCGCGCGTGCCGTCGCGGCTGCCATCGTCGACGAAGATGAGCTCCACGCTCATGCCGTCCACCTCGTCGCAGAACGCGCACAGGCGCTTCATCGTTTCGCCGATGACCTCCGCCTCGTTGTAGCAAGGGATGACGATCGATAGCAGCTGGAGATTCCGGCTGATGTCGGTGACAGTATTCATCGGTTCCACCCCTCGAAAGGTTCGATCCATGCTGGCGCGCCACGGGATGCACGACCCCAATGCAAAGGTAAAGTTCCGTGGGCCTCGCACGCATTTTCGCCGCCTTGTAGCACGCTGCGCGCGTTCGGACCTCCTGTGCTTGACCGCGCTCAATCACCTGCGCCGTCCTTCGCATAATCTGGCCACTCCATATTCCGAAGGGAAACATGAAGCGCTACCACATCACGGAAGGGGCCGAGACCACGGCCGGTGGAAAGGTGATCGCCGCGACCGGCGCCATCACGATCGACGGCGTGCGCGGCGCGCTGGAAGGCGACGCACTGTACTGCCCTGCGTGCAAAAGCGCAGGCAAGATCGTATGCGTGGGTCCGCGCATAGCGGAAACCTGGAACGGCAAACCGGTCGCGCTGAGCGACGACTTGTGCGCCTGCGGCTGCCCTGCTCCGCCGAAGCTGCTGCCGAATCAGACGCGCAAGTTCCAGGCACCTGGCGGGGCGGGATAAAACAGCGAGGATCCGGAAAGGTTACACGCGCAGGCAGTCGATCTGGCTGTCCACCATCTGCCGCCCGGCTTCGCACAGGTCGTAGGTCGCAGGACTGGCCAGCCAGATCCTGATCAGGCCATCCATCACGCACCACATTCCCAGCGCGGCCGCCTGCGGCGATACGTCCGGCCGGACCTGGCCGCGCCGGATGCCGATCCGGATGCGGCTTTCAGCGCGCTCCATCCAGCGCTGGTGGCTGTCCATCAGGCGCTCGCGCATCACCGACATCTCGCCCACCATTTCCATCTTGCGGGTGCAGATGTCGAACATGCGCCGCATGCGTTCGTCGCTGGCGGTCAGGCGCAGCGATTCGAGCATGCAGTCGCGCAGGTCGCCCAGCGGATCGTCCGTGTCCTCGCGGTCGAGCACCGCCATCGCCGTTTCCATCGGCATCTTGGCGCGCTCCATCAGCGCGGTGAACAGCGCGCCCTTGTCCAGGAAATGCCAGTAGATCGCGCCGCGCGTCACGCCCGCGGCCGTCGCGATATGCTGCAATGTCGTTCCTGCTACGCCTTGCTGTTCAAATAACATCGCCGCCGCTTCCATGATGGCCTCGCGGGTTGCAAGTGCGTCTTCTTTCGTTCGTCTTACCATCAGGAACCTTTGCTGCTTAGAAGTGGTGCTCAAAACTACTTACATACATTCATGATAGTATATTGCGATTCTGCAGAAATGCCAGCTATTTAATCGTGCGGACGCATGCACGGTGAACAAGAAGACCACCTGAACAATAAGGATGTCCGAAACATGCACTCCCTACCTCCTGCAACCCTGTCCAGAACGCGCGCGGCTGCCGCCGCGCTCGCCCTCGTCGCGCTGCTGTCCGCGTGCGGCAAGAAAGATGCCGCCGCTCCCGGCGCCGGTGGCGGCATGCCTCCACCTGAAGTGGCCGTGGTCACCACGCAATTCGAACCGGTCGCGCTGGAAACCGAACTGCCCGGCCGGGTCGAACCGGTCCGCGTGGCCCAGGTGCGCGCCCGCGTCAACGGCGTGATCCTGAAACGCCTGTTCACCGAAGGCAGCGAAGTCAGGGCAGGCCAGAGCCTGTTCCAGATCGACCCTGCCCCGTACCAGGCGCAGCTGCAAAGCGCGCAGGCCGCACTCGGCCGTGCCGAAGCCAACCTGACCCAGACCCGCGCCCAGGCCGAACGCTACAAGCCGCTGGTCGAGGCCAAGGCCGTGAGCCAGCAGGAATACGTCAACGCGGTCGCCGCCCAGAAGCAATCGCAGGCCGATGTCGAAGCAGCCCGCGCCGCACTGCGCATCGCCCAGCTCAATAGCGGCTACGCCAGCGTGCAGGCGCCGATTTCCGGCCGCATCGGGCGTGCGCTCGTGACCGAAGGGGCGCTGGTCAGCGCGACCGAAGCGACCCAGCTCGCCGTGATCCAGCAGACCAATACCGTGTTCCTCAATTTCACCCAGTCCGCCAACGAACTGCAGGCGCTGCGCCGCGCAGCCGGCACGCAAGCGCGCGAGACCCCGGTCAGCGTGATCATGGACGACGGCTCGGTGCTGCCGCAGAAAGGCAAGCTGCTGTTCTCCGACGTGACGGTGGACCCGACCTCAGGCCAGGTGCTGCTGCGCGCCACCGTGCCGAACCCGGACGGTTTGCTGCTGCCGGGCCAGTACGTGCGCGTGCGCCTGTCTCAGAAGACGCTGCCTTCGGCCATCCTGGTGCCGCAGCAGGCAGTCACCCGTTCCGAAACCGGCGACAAGGTCACCGTGGTCGGCCCGGACAACAAGCCCGTCCCGCGCGAAGTGAAAATCTCCGGCGCCCACCACGGCAACTGGATCGTGACGAGCGGCCTGAAGGCCGGCGAGCGCGTGATGGTGGAAGGCTTCCAGAAGCTGATGATGGCGCCACCCGGCACTCCGGTCAAAGCCGTGCCATGGACCGCGCCTGCCGCCCGGCCAGCCGCCGCGCCTGCCGCCGCCAAATAAGAAGGACTGATTCATGGCTCGCTTCTTTATTGACCGCCCGATCTTTGCATGGGTGATCGCGCTGTTCATCATGGTGATGGGCGCGGTCGCCGCCACCCAGCTGCCGATTTCGCAATACCCGTCCGTCGCACCGCCGTCGATCGTGGTCAGCGCGTCCTACCCGGGCGCCTCCGCGCAGACGCTGGAGGACGCCGTCATCAGCGTGATCGAACGCGAGATGAACGGTTCCCCCGGCCTGGTGTACACCGAATCGGTCAGCCAGGCCAATGGCACCGGCTCGCTCACGCTGACCTTTGAAACCGGCACCAACGAGGAGCTGGCGCAGGTGGACGTGCAGAACCGCCTCAGCCGCGCCGCACCCCGCCTGCCCGCAGCGGTGAACCAGCAGGGCGTGCGCGTGGACCGTGCACGCGCCAACTTCCTGATGTTCATCACCGTCTCGTCGTCGAATCCGAAATTCGATCCGATCGCGCTGGGCGACTACGTGTCGCGCAACGTGCTGCCAGAAATCCAGCGCGTGCCCGGCGTCGGCCAGGCGCAGCTGTTCGGCACCGAACGCGCGATGCGCATCTGGATCGACCCGGCCAAGCTGGTCGGCTACAACCTGACTCCGGCGGACGTCAACAGCGCGATCCGCTCGCAGAACGCCCAGGTGGCGTCCGGCGCCATCGGCGACCTGCCGCTGCAGCGCGGCCAGAGCATCACCGCGACCGTGGTGGTCAAGGGCCAGCTCTCGTCCGTCGAGCAGTTCGGCGACATCGTCCTGCGCGCCAACCCGGACGGTTCCACCGTGCGCCTGCGCGACGTGGCCCGCATCGAACTGGGGGGCGCCAGCTACGGCACCTCGGCTCGCATCGGCGGCAAGCCGACCACCGGCATGGGGATCCAGCTGTCCTCGTCCGGCAACGCACTCGAGACCGCGACCGCGATCCGCGAGCGCATGGCCGAACTGGCGAAGTACTTCCCGGAAGGCGTGACCTGGAGCGATCCGTTCGACAGCTCCAAGTTCGTGGACATCTCGATCAAGCAGGTCGTCACCACGCTGGTTGAAGCGGTGATACTGGTGTTCCTGGTGATGTTCCTGTTCCTGCAGAACTTCCGCTACACGATCATCCCGACCATCGTGGTGCCGGTCGCCCTGCTCGGCTCCCTCGCCACCCTGCTCGCACTGGGGTTCTCGATCAACGTGCTGACCATGTTCGGCATGGTGCTGGTGATCGGTATCGTGGTCGACGATGCCATTGTGGTGGTCGAGAACGTGGAACGCATCATGAGCGAGGAAGGCCTGCCGCCATTGCAGGCCACCCGCAAGGCGATGGGCCAGATCTCCGGCGCCATCATCGGCGTGACCATTGTGCTGATTTCCGTGTTCGTGCCACTGGCCTTCTTCGGCGGTGCGGTCGGCAACATCTACCGCCAGTTCTCGGCGGTGATGGTGTCCTCGATCGCGTTCTCGGCCTTCATGGCGCTGTCGCTCACGCCCGCGCTGTGCGCCCACCTGCTCAAGCCGGTGGAAAAAGGCCATCACATGGACAAGCGCGGCTTCTTCGGCTGGTTCAACCGCAAGTTCGAAGTCACCTCCGAACGCTACCAGGGCTGGGTCACCAAAGCGCTCAAGCGCAGCGGCCGCATGATGGTCGTGTTCGCGGTGATGATCGGCGCGGTGGCGCTGCTGTTCACCCGCATGCCGGGCTCGTTCCTGCCGAACGAAGACCAGGGCTACCTGATCGCCAGCTTCCAGCTGCCGCCGGGCGCCACGCTGGAACGCACGCAGCGCGCGCTGATCCAGGCCGAGGAATACATCCTCAAGCAGCCGGAGGTCAAGACGATGGCCGGCGTGGTTGGTTTCAGTTTCTTCGGCCAGGGCCAGAACGCGGCGCTCGGCTTCATCCCGCTCAAGCCGTGGGACGAGCGCGAAGGCAAAGGCCAGGGCGCGCAGGACCTTGCGAGCCGCATGACCGGGCACCTGATGGGCATCAAGGACGCTTTCATCTTCGTGGTGAGCCCGCCGCCGATTCCTGAACTGGGCAGCAGCACCGGCTTCTCGTTCCGCCTTCAGGACCGTGGCGGCCTCGGTCGCGAGGCGCTGCTGAACGCGCGTAACCAGCTGCTCGGCATGGCATCGCAGAGCAAGGTGCTGGCCGGCGTGCGCCCGGAAGGCCTGGAAGACGCGCCGCAGCTCCAGCTCGACATCGACCGCGACAAGGCCAATGCCCTGGGCGTGACCTTCGAGTCGATCAACACGGCGATCTCCACCACGCTCGGCTCGGCCTACGTGAACGACTTCCCGAACGCCGGCCGCCTGCAGCGCGTGATCGTGCAGGCCGACGCCCCGGCCCGCATGCAGCCCGAGGACATCCTGCGCCTGAACGCGATGAACAGCCGCGGCCAGCAAGTGCCGCTGTCGGCCTTCGCCACCACGCGCTGGGTCACCGGCCCGATGCTGACCGTGCGCTACAACGGCTATCCATCGAGCCGTATCGCGGGTGACGCGGCGCCGGGCTACAGCACTGGCGATGCGCTGGCCGAGATGG
>DASWYE010000082.1:0-12468 GCA_036405115.1 Telluria sp.
GGCTTGCGCTGGGGATCCAAATGCGAGCAGGAGGGCAACTGAGAGGGCTGAGCGTTTCATGGTTTCTTATTGATCTCGAATGTTTACGTAGAGAATAATCATGCATTCGAGATGCATGATTCAATGATTCAGATCAAATAGAGAGAAGGCGCGCAATCCCCTGGGTGCGCACGCCGGGCGACAGCTGCGTGCGGTTGGCGTTACACTCTTCCGATTCCGTCCAGGCGCGCTCAGGCGCTACTTAACAATAATCTATCGGCCATTTAGGCAAATACTATTTCAAATTAAAGTTCAATAGCCTTATACTTCGTCCGTTAGTTCCAACAACCCTTAAGGAAAACGTCAATGAAAACCGTAGGCGAAAAACTCGACAGCTTCAGCGTACCGGCCGCTAAACCAGGCTTCAACAATCACGAAGAAAACGGCGTCTCCGCGTTCGAGACCATCACCGAGGCTTCGTTCCCGGGCAAGTGGAAGATCATCTACTTCTATCCGAAGGACTTCACCTTCGTGTGCCCGACCGAGATCGTCGAGTTCGGCAAGCTGGCCAAGCAGTTCGAAGAGCGCGATGCGGTCCTGATGGGCGGCTCGAGCGACAACGAGTTCTGCAAGCTGGCATGGCGCCGTGAGCACAAGGACCTGGACAAGCTGAACCACTACGCCTTCGGCGATTCGACCGGTTCGCTGATCGACATGCTGGGCGTGCGCGACAAGTCCGCTGGCGTGGCGCTGCGCGCGACCTTCATCGTCGACCCGGACAACACCATCCAGCACGTGTCGGTGAACAACCTGAACGTGGGCCGCAACCCTGAAGAAATCCTGCGCATCCTGGACGGCCTGCAGACCGACGAGCTGTGCCCGTGCAACCGCGCTGTCGGCGGCAACACGCTGTAATACACTCAACCCGCTTCGGCGGGTTTTAAAACCTCTTCACGATAGGAGTTGACTATGGAATTTCTGAACTCGATCAAGGAAATGATTCCTGACTATGCGAAGGACATCCGCCTGAACATCGACGGCACCATCGCGCGTTCGACCCTGGAAGGGAATGATGCGCTGGGCGTGGCCCTGTCGGCGGCGTTCGCGGCCAAGAACCGCAAGTTCGTCGACGCGATCCGGGAAAGCGGCCTGCTGACGCCGGAAGAGGTCAATGGCGCGCTGACCGCGTCGGCCCTGATGGGCATGAACAACGTGTGGTATCCGTTCGTGGAGATGGCTGGCGATGCGGACCTGAAGACCATGCCCGCCCAGCTGCGGATGAATGCCTACGCGACCCACGGCGGCGTGGACAAGCGCCGCTTCGAGATGTATGCGCTGGCTGCCTCGATCGTGGGCAAGTGCCACTTTTGCGTGCAGTCGCACTCCGAGCTGCTGAAGAAGGAAGGCATGAGCGTGCAGCAGCTGCGCGACATCGGCCGGATCGCGGCCGTGGTCAATGCGGCAACGCTGTGCATGGTGGCTTCTTCCTGATCAGTGGATGAAGAACAGCGGGGCGCTGTCGAGCAGGTCCGATGCGACCACCAGCCAGGTGGCGGCACTCACGACGCCAACGTGGATGGCGCTCCAGATGATGGGGGTAATGCGGAACATGGCAGCTTCTCCTTTGCGATTGGTGCCATCGTAACCCGTGGTCAAATTGGCCACTATCGGCTAACAATCCGCGGCTCTGTAGGATAAATTCCCATGTTGCCGCAGAGAGGGGCGCTCCTACGACAGTTGTAGGTGGCGTCCTATGGCGGGGGCGGGGCGCGCGCCATACAGTAGCGCCATGACCCGACACGATCCCAAACTCCTGCATAAGGGCGCCCGGGCGGCGCGGCGCAACATGATCGCGCGGCTGCTGCGCGACGTTTTCGGCATCGAACGGCTGCGCGACGGCCAGCAGCGCGTGATCGACAGCGTGCTCGATGGCCACGACACGCTCGCCATCATGCCTACCGGTAGCGGCAAGTCGCTGTGCTACCAGATTGCCGCCACCATCATCCCCGGTGCCACCATCGTGGTCTCGCCGCTGATCTCGCTGATGAAGGACCAGCTCGAAAAGCTGGAGGAACTGGGCATCAGCGCGGTGCAGGTCAACAGCACCCTGTCGCGCGAGGAGGAGGAAACCGCGCTCGACGGCATCCGGCGCGGTGCGCACGAGATCATCTTCTGCACGCCCGAACGGCTGGCCATGCCCGACTTTATCGAGGTGCTGAAGCAGTCCGACATTTCGCTGGTGGTGGTGGACGAAGCACACTGCATTTCGCAGTGGGGACACGACTTCCGCCCGGCGTATATCGAGATGGCAGCGTCGATCCGCGCGCTCGGCCATCCCCTGATGCTGGCGCTGACCGCCACCGCGACCGATGAAGTCATCGAGGACATCGGCAAGCAGCTGGGCCGCAAGCTGGCTGTCATCAACACCGGCATCTATCGGCCCAACCTGCATTACAGCGTGGTGCAGGTGACCAACCACGACGAGAAGAACCAGCAGGCCCTGCGGCTGGTGCACGAACTCGCGGGCGTGGGCATCGTGTACGCCTCCACCGTCAAGGCGGCCGAGGAGCTGCATGCGCTGCTGGAGCAAGCCGGCGAGAGCGTGGCGCTCTACCACGGCAAGCTGCCTTCGGCCGAGCGCAAGGCCAACCAGGACATGTTCATGTCCGGCGAGCGCCGCGTGATGGTGGCCACCAACGCCTTCGGCATGGGCATCGACAAGCCGGACACGCGTTTCGTGATCCACCTGCAGGTGCCGGCCAACCTGGAATCGTATTACCAGGAGTCCGGCCGCGCGGGACGCGACGGCGGCGATGCCGAATGCGTGCTGCTGTACCTGCAGGACGATAAGCGCGTGCAGCAATTCTTCCTCGTCAAGCACTATCCCACGGCCGCCGAGCTGCGCGCCGCCTACGAGCAGGTGGCGGCCAGCGAAACACCGATGACGGTGGCCGACTTCGAAGGCGACGTGCATCCGAACCAGCTGCGCATCGGACTGAAGCTGCTCAAGGACGCGGGCTTGCTGTGCCAGAGCCGCAAGCTCGAATACAGCGTCACGAAAGCGCACCCGAAGGCGCTCGACTTCGAGCAGCTGGCGCACACCTACGTGGAAAAGCAGGAGCGCGACCGCGAGGCGCTGGAGTCGATGGTGTCATACGCGCTGAGCGGGTTCTGCCGCTGGAAAGTACTGCTCGACTACTTCGGCGATGAGGCGCCGGGCTTCGACAATTGCGGCCAGTGCGACAACTGCCGCAACCCGCCGCAGCTGCAGGTCGACCTGTCCGACTTCATCCCGGTCGAGCATCCGGTGCACTCCACGCCGGCCGCTCCCGCGTTCGAAGTCGGCGCCCGCGTGAAGGTTCCCAAGTACGACGAGGGAACGGTCGTCTCCGTGGCCGGCGACCAGGTCACGATCGCCTTCGAGGCCGATGGCGAAAAGACCTTCCTGGCGGAGTTCGTGACCCCGGCAGCGGCGGCGCCGGGCTAGTTTCTTAAAAGGGGGCGGCGCTTGAGCGACATGGTGGTCGTGCGCCGGGAAGGCATGTATTGCATGCCCGGCGACTTCTACATCGATCCGTGGCGGCCCGTGGGGCGCGCCGTGATCACGCACGCCCATGGCGACCACGCGCGCATGGGGAGCGAACGCTACCTGACCGCCGCACCTGGCGTCGGCATCCTGCGTTCGCGGCTGGGGGACATCCAGGTGGATGGCCTCGCATATGGCGACAGCGTGGTCCACAACGGCGTCAAGGTGTCGCTGCATCCGGCCGGGCACGTGCTCGGTTCGGCCCAGGTGCGCATGGAATACCAGGGCGAGGTGTGGGTCGCGTCGGGTGACTACAAGGTCGAGCCGGACGGCACCTGCACGCCATTCGAGCCGGTGCGTTGCGACACCTTCATCACCGAGTCCACGTTCGGACTGCCGATCTACCGCTGGTGCCCGCAACAGGAACTGTTCGACGAGATCAATGCATGGTGGCGCAAGAATGCCGCGCAGGGACGCGCCAGCGTGGTGTTCGCCTATGCGTTCGGGAAGGCGCAGCGGATCCTGTCCGGGCTGGATCCCTCGATCGGGCCGGTGATCTGCCACGGCGCCGCCGAGCCCCTCAACCGCGTGTACCGCGAAGGCGGCGTGCAGTTGCCGATCACGCGCATGGTCACGGAAGTAGAGAAGGCGGATATCCGCCGCTCGATCGTGATCGCGCCGCCGTCCGCCGCCGGTTCGCCGTGGATGAAGCGCTTCGGCGACTACAGCGATGCGTTTGCCAGCGGCTGGATGCAGCTGCGCGGCGCCCGGCGCCGGCGTGGCGTCGACCGGGGATTCGTCCTGTCCGACCATGCCGACTGGCCGGGACTGATGACGGCGATCCGCGCCACCGAAGCGCAGCGCGTGATCGTGACGCACGGCTCGGTCGGCGTCATGGTGCGCTGGCTGCGCCAGCAGGGACTGGATGCAGCCGGCTTCGAAACGGAATTTGGCGACGACGAGGCCGAATCGGCAGACCCCAACGCCCCTGCGGCGAATCCGGCGGAGGCCGCGCCGGAAGGAGGCGGCGATGCGTGAATTCGCCCGCCTGTACGCGGAGCTGGACGAGACGACCGCCACCAACCGCAAGCTCGAGGCATTGCAGGCCTACTTCAGCACCGCGGCGCCGGAAAATGCCGCCTGGGCCGTGTACTTCCTCGCGGGCGGCAAGCCGCGCCAGGCCGTGCCATCGAAACTGCTGCGCCAGTACGCCATCGAGTATGCGGGCCTGGACGAGTGGCTGTTCGACGAATCGTACAACGCGGTCGGCGACATGGCGGAGACCATCGCCCACATCCTGCCCGCTGCGAGCAGGCATAGCGACATCGGCCTGGCGGAATGGATGCAGGAGCGGATCGGCCGGTTGCGCGGGGCCGATCCCGGCACCATACGCGATGCGCTGTTCTCGTACTGGGATGAACTGGACTGGCGCGAGCGCTTCCTGCTGGTAAAGCTGATCGGTGGCGCGTTCCGCGTTGGCGTGTCGCGCCTGCTGGTCACGCGCGCGCTGTCGAATATCGCCGCGGTGGACAGCAAGCTGATAGCGCAGCGCCTGATGGGATGGACCGATGGCACCGTGCGGCCGACCGGCGCCGGATTCCTGCAACTGATCGGCGCCCAGTCGGACGACGAGCACCAGCTGCGTGGCGGCCAGCCGTATCCCTTCTTCCTGGCGCACCAGCTGCAGGGCGAGCCGGCGGCGCTGGGCGACATCGGCGACTGGCAGGTGGAATGGAAGTACGACGGGATCCGCGCGCAGCTGGTGCGGCGCGGCGGGCAGAGCTACATCTGGTCGCGCGGCGAGGACCTGGTCACCGAGCGCTTCCCCGAGCTCGCTGCCGCGCGTGTCCCGGAAGGATGCGTGATCGATGGCGAGATCCTGGTGTGGACGCCGGACGGGATGCCGGCGCCATTCGCCCAGCTGCAAAAGCGCATCGGCCTCAAGACCTTGTCGGCCAGGCTGCTGGCGGAGCTGCCTGCGGTGCTGGTGGCGTACGACCTGCTGGAGCAAGACCGCCTGGACCTGCGAGAGCTGCCGCAGCGCGAGCGCCGCACCCTGCTCGAAGAGCTTGTCCGCTCCTTGGGGACTGTCCCCTTGGGGACCGTCCCCGGCTCGTTAGTTCGCGTAACTTCGGACGCTAAAGATCCGGGGACGGTCCCTGCGGGACAGTCCCCCATCAAGCTGGCGCCGCTGGTGCACGCGGCCAGCTGGGACGATCTCGCAGCCATCCGGGCTGAATCGCGCGCCCGCTGCGTCGAGGGCATGATGCTCAAGGCTGCGTCCTCGCAATACGGTGTGGGCCGAACCAAGAGCGTCGGCACCTGGTGGAAGTGGAAAGTGGACCCGTACTCGGTCGACGCGGTGCTGATCTACGCGCAGTCAGGCAGCGGCCGCCGCGCTTCGCTCTACACCGACTACACCTTCGCGGTGTGGGACGTGGACGAATCCGGGGAACGCAAGCTGGTCCCTTTCGCGAAAGCCTATTCGGGCCTGACCGATGCGGAGATCGCGGTCGTGGACAACACCATCCGCAAAACCACGGTGGAAAAATTCGGCCCGGTGCGCAGCGTCAGGCCGACCATGGTGTTCGAGATCGGCTTCGAGGGCATCCAGCTGTCCACGCGCCACAAGGCCGGCATCGCGGTGCGCTTCCCGCGCATATTGCGCCGCCGGGAGGATAAACCGGTGGAGGACGCCGACTCGCTCGACACGCTGCGTTCCTTGCTCACCGCCGCATCATGACCAAGAGCGCGATGACCCAGGCGGTCGATGCGTGGTTCGCGCAGCGCGGCTGGAAGGTGTTTCCGTTCCAGCGCGCGGTGTGGAAAGCCGCGATCGCGGGCCAGTCCGGCCTGCTGCATGCGAATACCGGCGCCGGCAAGACCTACGCGGTGTGGTTCGCGGCCCTGCAGCGCAGCGCCCAGCGCAAGGGCAAGGGCATGCGCGTATTGTGGATCACGCCGATGCGCGCGCTGGCCGCGGACACAGAGCGCGCCTTGTGCGAATCCGCCGCCGACCTGGCGCCAACCTGGAAGATCGGCTCGCGCACCGGCGACACCACGTCCGCGCAGCGTGCCAGCCAGTCGCGCGCCATGCCGCAAGCACTGATCACCACTCCCGAAAGCCTGTCCTTGCTGCTGAGCCATGCCGCCGCACGGGAGAGCTTTGCCTCGCTCGACACGGTGGTGATCGACGAGTGGCACGAGCTGATGGGCAGCAAGCGCGGCGTGCAGGTGCAGCTGGCGCTGGCCCGCCTGCGGCGCTGGAACCCGGGGCTGGTGGTATGGGGCCTGTCCGCCACGATGGGCAACCTGGAGCTGGCGCGCGAGGTGCTGCTGGGCGGGACACCGGGCGTGCTGGTCGAGGGCGACCTGAAAAAGGAGATCCGGGTCGACACGCTGATTCCCGATAATCCTTCCCGCTTTCCGTGGGGCGGGCACCTCGGCATCCAGATGCTCAAGCCGGTCATCCGCGAGATCGAGCAGCACGAGGCCACGCTGGTGTTCACCAATACCCGCTCGCAGTCGGAGCTGTGGTACCAGAACATCATCGAGGCGCGACCGGAATGGGCGGGCCTGGTCGCACTGCATCACGGCTCGCTGGACCGTGAAGTGCGCGAGTGGGTCGAGCTGGGCCTGAAAAAGGGCCAGCTCAAGGCGGTGGTGTGCACCGCGAGCCTGGATCTCGGCGTCGACTTCCTGCCAGTGGAGCGGGTGCTGCAGGTGGGCAGCGCGAAGGGCATCGCGCGGCTGCTGCAGCGGGCGGGCCGCAGCGGCCACGCGCCGGGCCGCGTCTCGCGCGTGACGCTGGTGCCGACCAATACGATGGAACTGCTGGAAGCGGCCGGGGCAAAGCAGGCCGTCGCCAGGCGTCGCATCGAGGCAAGGCTGGTGCCGAACAAGCCGTTCGACGTTCTGGTGCAGCACCTGGTCACGGTGGCGCTGGGCGGCGGCTTCCGCTCGCAGGACTTGCTGGACGAGGTGCGCAGCGCCTGGTCCTACCGCCACCTGAGCGACGAGGAATGGCAATGGGCGCTGGACTTCGTGGCGCGCGGCGGCCAGAGCCTGGTCGCCTATCCCGAGTACCGCCGCGTGCTGCCGGACGAACACGGCGTCTATCGCGTGCCGGACAGTGCGGTCGGCCGCCGTCACCGGATGGGCATCGGCACCATCGTCTCCGACTCGTCCGTCACGGTGAAGTACATGAGCGGCGGACGTATCGGCAGCGTGGAGGAATCGTTCATCGGGCGCCTGAAGCCCGGGGACCATTTCCTGTTCGGCGGGCGCATCCTGGAGTTCGTGCGGGTGCATGAGATGACGGCCTTCGTGAAACGCGCGACCGGCGCGCGTGGCGCGGTGTCGCGCTGGCAGGGCGCCAAGATGCCGATGTCGTCCGAACTGGCCCACGCCATGCTCGAACAGCTGCGGCTTGCTGCCACGGGCCGCATTGAAGGGCCGGAGATGGAGGCGATCCGCCCGCTGCTGGAGATCCAGCAGCGCTGGTCGTCGCTGCCGACCGACGCGGTGCTGGTGGTGGAGACGATGAAGAGCCGCGAAGGCTACCACCTGTTCCTGTACCCGTTCGCCGGCCGCTCGGTGCACATGGGACTGGCCTCGCTGCTGGCGTTCCGGGTTGGCCGGATTACACCGATGACGTTCTCGATCTCCATCAACGACTATGGTTTCGAGCTGCTGTCATCGGGTCCGGTCGACTGGGCCGGCCTGTTCGGCGGCGCGACCGGCGCCGAGGTCGGCCTGTTCGATACATCGCTGCTGCTGGAGGATGTGCTGGACAGCCTGAATGCCACCCAGCTGTCGCAGCAGCGCTTCCGCGAAGTGGCGCGCATCGCCGGCCTGATTTTCCAGGGCTATCCGGGCCAGCCGAAGAGCAACCGGCAGCTGCAGGCATCGTCCTCGCTGTTCTTCGAGGTGTTCCGCAAGCACGACGCGGCCAACCTGCTGCTCACGCAAGCCCAGCGCGAGGTGATGGAGCAGGAGCTGGAGCTGACCCGCCTGCGCGACACGCTCACCGAGCTGCACGCGCGCCGCATCGCCTTCCATGAAGTCAAGCGCGCCACGCCGTTCGGCTTTGCGCTGATGGTCGAGATGTTCCGCGAAAAGGTCACCACCGAAAAGCTGAACGACCGGGTGGCGCGCATGCTGCGCGAACTGGAAAAGGCGGCCGGATGAGCGGGCCGCACACGATCGAACTGGCCGGGGAGGGTGTCCTGCTGCTGCCAGAGAAGGCGCTGTACTGGCCGCGCGAGCGCACGCTGGTCGTTGCCGACATCCACTTCGGCAAGGCGGCGGCATTCCGGTCCCTCGGCGTACCGGTGCCGCGCGGAACCACGACCCAGAACCTCGATGCGCTCGACCAGCTCCTGGCCGCGTATCCGGCCACACGGATCGTCTTCCTCGGCGACTTCCTGCACTCGCGCGCGGCGCATGCGAAGGCCACGCTGGCGGCAATGGTCGAATGGCGCGCACGCCATCCGGCACTGTCACTTGTGCTGGTGCGCGGAAACCACGACCTGCACGCGGGCGATCCGGCAGCGGTGCTGGGAATCGAGATGGAAGACGAGCCATACGCTGCCGGCCCGTTCGCGTTCTGCCACCATCCGGACATCGCCGCAAACGGCTACGTGCTGGCGGGCCACGTGCATCCGGTATTTCGCATATCGACGCGGCTGGAATCGGTGCGCCTGCCGTGCTTCGTGGCCGGGCCGCGCCGCATGATCCTGCCCTCGTTTGGCGCCTTCACGGGCGGCTATGTGATCGACCCTGCGCCAGGTGAACGGATATTTGTGGCGACCGAGGTACAGGTGCATCCGGTTCGCTAGCAGAGTACGCTGTCGCACAGAGTCCCGGCGTGGCGGGCAGATACAGTGAATCCATCTGCCCGGGAGCCCGCATGCACAAGACAGCAATCGTTTCCTCGGGCGCCGCGCTGGCGCTGTTCCTGCTGACCGCCAGTCACGCCGCCCAACAAGCACCTGCGCCACGCGGCCAGGACATCGCGCGCTACTGCACCAGCTGCGCCACGGTGCAGGCGGTCAGGAAGTCCGGCAAGGGCTACCAGCTCACACTGCGCTACACGTCCGGCAAGGTCGCAACGCTCAGCTACGATAACGACCCCGGATTCCGGGCGGGCGACAAAGTGCGCGTACACGATGGCGTGCTGACCCGCGACGAATAATTTTTACCGGCTGCCCTATTCGCCAGCGTTCCGACAGGTTCGCTGGTTTTTTTTGCTACCGTACAGCACGGGCAAAAAAAGCAAGCCCGCCGGGTGAGGGCGGGCCGTAAGGGAGAAGTGGGGCTTCAGGCGGTGGCCAGCGCCGGTGGCGTGGTCTGCTCGGGGTCCTTCTTGGCGGCCTGCTTGCTGCGCGAACGCGATGGCGGCAGGCGGCGCAGCGTCTTGAGCGCTTCCGCATCCTTGATGCCGATGGTACGCTGGTCCACGGTGATCAGGCCGATCTCGTTGAAGGCCGACAGGGTGCGGCTGACGGTTTCCAGGGTCAGGCCCAGGTAGCTGCCGATTTCGTGGCGCGTCATGCGCAGGTTGAACAGCTTGCTCGAGTAGCCCATCGCGGCGAAGCGGTCGGCCAGCGAGACCAGGAAGCGCGCCACGCGCGCCTCGGCCGACAGGGCGCCCAGCATGCCGATCATGGCTTGCTCGCGCACCAGTTCCCGGCTCATCACGCCGTACATCATGTTTTCCAGGTCGGCATGCACGCGCCCGAGCGCGGTCAATTTCTTGAACGGCAACAGGATCAGGTCGCAGTCCGACAGCGCCACCGCTTCCGATGCGTAGTGGCGGTTGTGGATGCCGTCCACGCCCAGCATGTCGCCCTTCATGGGGAAGGACAGCACCTGTTCGTTGCCGAATTCGTCGATCAGCACGGTCTTCAGGAAGCCGGAGTTGACGATGTACAGGGTGTCGAAGGCCTGGCCAATGGTGTGGATGCGCTGGCCGGTCTTGAACTGCACGTGCTGGAACAGGAGTTCCTCGTTGGCGACCGACACCGCGGCTGGGATGTGCAGCAGGTCGCAGACTTCTTTCAGGTTGGACCACAGGCGGCCCTGGCGCTGGCGTCCGGCTTCCATGGACGAGTGCACGGTCGACGATGCGGGAGTACGCATTTCTTGCTGTTGCTGTGAGAGCATGCTGATCTCCTGTTGATTTTCCGGGTACTACAGTGACCTGTAGGCAAGTCGGTTGGTTGAAAATCAGTATGCCAAGTTGAGGTCGGCATGAATATCAGCGTTGGCTGAATATCGGAGTAGGAGACGACGTAGGCTTGTAGGAAATTTCCTACCGGGACTTATTTTTCTACGACAAGAAATGTCAGGATTTAAATGGCGACAGCAGTCGGTGCGCCACAGCGTACTGGACCATTTCCGAAAGCGAACTCATGCCCATTTTCTGCATGATCCGGGTCTTGTGGGTGGAAACGGTCTTGACCGACAGGTGCAGGTTGTTGGCGATCTCGGTGATCGAGCGGCCGGCCACCAGCAGGGAGAATACTTCGAACTCACGGTCGGAAAGTTGCTTGTGTAACAACTGCTCGCTCGGCGTCATGATGTTAAGTGCGAGCTGTTCGGCGACTTCGGTGCTGATGTAGGGACGGCCTGAGGCGACCTTGCGGATTGCACCCACCAGCTGGGTGCCGGCGCTTTCCTTGGTCAGGTAACCCTGGGCGCCGGCGCGGATCGCACGCACCGCGTACTGTTCCTCTTCGTGCATGGTGAGGATCAGGATCGCCAGCTTGGGTGCTTCGCTGCGGATCTGGCGGATCAGGTCGACGCCGCTGCGGCCCGGCATCGACAGGTCCAGCAGCAGCAGGTCGAACCCGCCCTGGCGCACCAGCGCCAGCACCTCGAAGCCATTGGTTGCCTCGCCGGTGATGTCGATGTCGAGGGCGCCATCCAGGATGCGCTTGAGCCCTTCGCGCATGATGGTGTGGTCGTCGGCGATGACAATTTTGATCATATGCTATGGCCCCGCTCAACACTCATGTTGTCGGAGTGTAAATATATTCCTGCAATTAATCAACTGGTTCCGAGATCAGGCGATGTACCAGGACCGGTTTGCTGGTGTGCGACAGTACCTTGTTGGTGACGCTGCCCAGCAGCACCTGGCCCCAGCCGCTGCGTCCGTGCGAGCCGGTGAAGATCAGGTCGCAATCGTGCTGCTCGGCCACCTCGACTATCTTCAGCGCGGTCGCGTCCGAGAACGCGGTCAGCCCTTTCGCCGCCAGACCGCAGGCGGCCGCTTTCTCGAGGATCGGTCGCAGGTGCTCCGCGCCGGTGCGTTCCATTGCCGCATAGTATTCGTCCTCGCTGGGGTAGGCCGGTGGGACAATCTCGACATACACCGGATACTGGTATTCAGGTGCGACATACAGGGCCAGCACTTCCGCGTTGATCTGCTGGGCGAAGCGCACGCCGGCGCAGGCCGTGTGCTGCGATACCGTGGAACCGTCAGTCGTAATCAGAATTTTCCGATACATGGCGCTCTCCTGGAGATGGCAGGTTCGGACGGCTGCAACAGGCGAGCCGATCGAGCTGCGCCCTTCGGCAACAATCCATTCTGCATTCTAGTCCCCCTGTCTGCGATGCCAAGCGCGCTTGAGTTTGATGTGTATCAAACTCATCAGTGGCGCCGCCAGGCGATAAATTCCTTGCCTCCAATGCACTAAGCGATGCTTTTAGGAAACCAACCGGTGGTAAGATTACGGAATACAACACTCAGGGCCGTTTTCTTTATCTCCCGGACAATTTTCGGGCTGGTTTTTGAAAAGCGCCAAACGCCGAGATTTACCGCCGTGTAGCGCGCTGATACACTCGCGTCAATGGATGTTGCTTCGCGTCATTGTGACGCTCGCGCTGAATTTTGAATATGGAGAAGCAGGGATTATGACCGACGCGGCTGATGATTTCGACGCACTGTTCGAGGAAGT